>NZ_JBVIJE010000003.1:217157-259166 GCF_055581585.1 Streptomyces sp. NPDC031426 | reverse complement strand
TTCCCTCTTCTCTTTGCTTCTGCTTGGGCGGGGTGGTGCCCCCCCCCCCCCCCCCCCTTCCCCCCCCCCCCCCCCCCCCCGGGCCAGGTCGGCGGCGAGCAGTTCGAAGTCGTCGGCGTCCTCGGGCGGGCGGCGGCGCGATGTGCGCTGCGGCGGGGCCTCCCCCTGGCGCAGCGCGTCGACGAGGGCGTGCAGGTCGGCCTCGCCGCGCGCGGCGGTGCGGCGCAGCGCGTCGACGCGGTCGGAGACCGAACGGGCGGCCCGGTCGGCGGCCACGGCGGCGATGAGGATGCCGGCGACGGCCACGGTGACCGCTCCGGCCAGTACGGCCCACAGCACGGGCCCGGTGCGCGCGCCGGAGGAGCGGATGCTGAACAGCACGGCGGCGGTGGCGCTCAGCGCGACCGCGAGGGGCGGCAGCACGGCGAGCCGCATGAGCTGGGGCCGTATGTGCGTCTCGGGCAGTGCGGGAGCGGGTCGGGCAACCGGTCGCCCGTGCCGGCCGCCCTCGCGGCGGTCGGCACGGGCGGCCGGTGCTCGGAGGTGAGACATCTGCGTCCTCGTACTAGTCCGTCGGGCTGCCATGCGGCCACTGACAGTAGTCGCCTCCCCCTCATGTGCGGGGGGCAGTTGACAAAGTCCCGCAGGATTGGTCCCGCTCTGGTATGAGGCCTCGTACGACAGACCGATTACCCGGTCAGGCACGGGAGTTGAACCCGAAACACATCGATACGACTCGTGCAGAATCCATCACGACGACGCGATCGCCGTCGCGGCGGATTATTACGGAGAGTATCCGCTTTGGCCTTGGCTGGGGCGTGGGGACTGAAGACTTGCGTACGGCGTCGTCGAATCCGGCGCGAGCGAGGACGGCGAGCATGGGCTCGGTCAGCTGGAGCCAGGTCCTCGGGCGCCGGGCCACCCGGCGCAGTCCGGCCCGCGGGGGCGGTTCGGCCGGTACGGCGCCGGCGCCGGCGCGGGGCCGCCCAGGTCGGCCGCCTGGCGGCGCATGGTCAGGGCAGCGAGCCCGTCACGGTCGCCGAGGGCGACAGCCACGCTGAGGCCCGGCGGGCGACCGAGGCGTCCCCGCCCCTCGGAGTTGACGGCTCAGCGGCGTCACCTGCGAGCGGGCGGCTCCGCCACGAACGCGCCGACCGAGCGCCAGGTGCGCCGCAGCTCCCCGGAGACGCCGCGCCACCACGCCTCCGCCGGGAGCTTGCCCGCCGGCTCGAAGGGCTCGCCCGGGCGGGGCAGGGCCACCGCCTGGCCGGCCTCCTCGGCGACCTCCTTCGTCCACTCACCCGGCTCGGCCCAGGGGTGCGGGGCCAGGTTGAAGGTGCCCCAGTGGATCGGCAGCAGCGCGCCGTGCGGTGCTCCGCCCTGCAGGTCGAGGTGGGCGCGCAGGCCCTCCTCGGGGGTCATGTGGATGTCGGGCCAGAACTCGCTGTAGGCGCCGATCTGGATCATCGTGGCGTCGAACGGGCCGTGCTCGGCACCGATGTCCTTGAAGCCCTCGAAATAGCCCGTGTCACCGCTGTGGTAGATCCGGTGCTCCTCGCCGGCGACGGCCCAGGAGGCCCAGAGCGTGTGCTGGGTGTTGCGCAGGCCGCGGCCGCAGAAGTGCCGGGCGGGCGTCGCGGTGAGGGTGAGGCCGCGGACCCGCGTCGACTCGTGCCAGTCCAGCTCGCGCAGGCGGTCCGGGGAGACGCCCCAGTGTTCGAGGTGGGCGCCGACGCCGAGCGGCACGGCGAAGACGGTGTCGGTGCCGGCCAGCGCCTTGATCGAGGGCAGGTCCAGGTGGTCGTAGTGGTCGTGCGAGATGACGACCACGTCGACCTCGCCGAGCGCGGCCAGCGGCAGCGGCACGGGGTGCAGCCGCCTGGGGCCGACGAAGGGGAACGGGGAGCAGCGCTCGCCCCATACGGGGTCGAACAGCACCCGGTGACCGTCGATCTCCGCGAGGACGCTGGAATGGCCCATCCAGGTCAGCCGCAGTCCGGTGGCGGGCGGCTTGGCCAGGTCGGCGAAGGTGGTGGGATGCACCGGGACGGTGCCCTTCGGGGCCCGCAGGGGCCGGGTTTCCTTGTCGAGGAACACCTTCGCCAGGTCCAGCGTGGAGCCGGAGGGCCGGGTGCGCGCGGGGCCGCCCGGGTTCTGGAAGACACCGTCCTTGAAGTGGGGGGAGCGGCGGATGCGTGCCAGGCGCTCTCCGCCCGGTTCCGCGCCGAAGGCCGCGGGCCGCAGGGCGCGGAGCCCGGAGCTCGAGGAACGCAGTCCGGTCACGGTACCTCCCGGTGGAGTGGGTGAGGCTCCCCATTATGGTCGGCCCCTCCGACAGTCCGGCCCCGGCGGGGCGCCTCAGCGGGCCCGGCGGCACGCTACTGAACCTCGGTTCAGCACGTTGACAGGTCACGGACCGGCTCCGGATACTGACTCACGATTCAGTAGAGCGTTCAGTGGAGCTCTGCCCGGCGCCCTTCGCCGACCACCGTCCGCGGCCGCATTGGAGGCACCATGTCCGACCTCCCCACCGAGCTGGTCCCGCTCCGCCCCGAACAGCGCGACGCCGTCGATCTCGCCCGTGCCTTCGCCCGCGAGGAGATACGGCCACGCGCGCGTGCCGTGGACGAGGCCGATGTGGAGACACCCTGGGACCTGTGGCGCAGGGCCGCCGAGGTCGGCATCACCGGGTTCATGCTGCCGGAGGAGTACGGCGGGGGCGGCTTCACCGACGTCTTCACCCAGTGCCTGGTCCAGGAGGAGCTGTGCGTGGGCGACCTGGGCATCGGCAACCTGCTGTGCTCCAACGGCTTCTTCGCCGACCCCGTCCTCGAACTCGGCACCAAGGAGCAGAAGCAGGAGTGGCTGACGCCCCTCGCCGGACCGGACACCCCGATGACGGCGCTGGCGACGACCGAGCCCGGCGCCGGCTCCGACGCCGCGTCGATCGTCACCGCCGCACACCGCACGGCCGGCGGCTACCGGTTGCACGGCCAGAAGGCGTGGATCTCGAACGCGGGCGAGGCCGAGAGCTACGTGGTCTTCGCCAAGACCGACCCCACCCGGCGCTCGCGCGGGGTCAGCGCCTTCCTGCTGCGCAAGGGCACCGAGGGGATGACCTTCGGCGAGCCCATGCGCAAGATGGGGCAGCGGGCGATCGTCTGCCGGGAGATCTTCTTCGACGACGCGTTCGTACCCGAGGAGCACCGGCTCGGCGCGGAGGGCGAGGGCTTCGTCGGGCTGATGCGGACCTTCGACATCTCCCGTACGGTGCTGGGCGCGGCGGCGACGGGCGTGGCCCGGGCGGCGTACGAGTACGCGCGCGACTACGCCCGTGAGCGGCGGCAGTTCGGCAAGCCGGTCATCGAGCACCAGGCGGTCGCCTTCCGGCTCGCCGACATGCGCACGCGCGTGGAGCAGGCCCGGCTGATGACCTGGCGGGCGGCCCGCCGGCTGGACGCGGGTCTGGAGGCGACCGCGGAGGCCGCGATGGCCAAGCTGACGGCGTCGGAGACAGCCGCGTACTGCACCTGGGCGGCCGTGCAGACGCTCGGCGGCTGGGGCTACTCGCGGGAGTTCCCGGTGGAGCAGTGGATGCGGGACGCCAAACTGGAGGAGATCGAGGAGGGCACCTCCGACATCATGCGGCTCGTCATCGCGCGGAGTCTGTGATGGGCGCTCTCGCCGAGCCGGTGTCCCAGGCCGCCGCCGACGGCCTGCTGACGGGCGGCCAGGCGCTCGTACGGGCCCTGCGGGCGCACGGCGTGACCCGCGTCTTCGGCATCCCGGGCACCCACAATCTGGAGATCCACCGGCATCTGCCCGCCTACGGCATCGACCATGTGACGCCCCGCCACGAGCAGGGTGCCGGGTACGCGGCCGACGGGTACGCGCGCGTGACGGGCCGTCCGGGGGTCGTGCTCACCACGACCGGGCCCGCCCTGCTGAACGCGGCGGCCGCCGTCGGCGAGGCCTACGCGGACAGCGTGCCGCTGCTGGTCGTCTCGCCGGGCATGCCGCTCGGCCATCCCCGGCTGGCCACCGGCGCGCTGCACGAGATGCGCAGCCAGACCGACGCCCTGCGCGGGGTCGCCGCGTTCAGTCACCGGGTCTCGTCGGTCGCGGAGATCGACGCGGCCGTGGCCCGGGCCTTCACCCTGTTCCGCATCCGGCGCCCGCGCCCCGCCCACATCGAGGTGCCGCTGGACCTGCTGACGGCGACCCAGGTGCTGGGGCCCGTCCGGCGGGCCCCGTGCGCCCCACTGCCCGCGCCCGCCCCGGAGGCCGTACGACGGGCCGTCACGGCCCTCTCCGGCGCCCGCCGCCCCGCGCTCGTGCTCGGCGGCGGAGCCGTCGGCGCGCGGGCGCAGTGCCTCGCCCTCGCCGAGCGCCTGGGCGCGCCCGTCGTGACCACGGCGGCCGGCAAGGGCACGGTCGCGGAGACCCATCCGCTGTCCCTCGGCGTCTCCCTGCACAGCCTGGCCGTGCAGAAGTGGCTCGCCACGCGGGACGCCGTCCTCGCCGTCGGCACGGAGCTGTCCGAGTCCGATTTCTGGACCGCCCCACCGCCCCTGGACGGCGCGCTCGTACGCGTCGATCTCGACCCGGACCAGATGTACGCGGGCGCCGCGGTGGACGTACCGCTCGTGGCGGACGCGCGGCTCGCCCTGGAGGCCCTGCTGACGGAACTGCCGGACGACCGGCACGCGCGCGTACCCCGAAAGAGGCCGCACACGCGCGTGGCCGGCGAGGTGGCCGCCCTGCGCGCCGCGCGCGATACCGAGACGGCCGCGCGGGACGCCCGCTGGATCCCGTATCTGCGGGCGTTGCGCGCGGTGCTGGCAGCCGATGCCGTCATCACCTCCGACAGCGCCCAGTGCTGCTACTACGGCGCTCTCCCCCACCTGCCCGTCGGCCCCGAGGGCCGGTATCTGCACCCCACCGGCTTCGGCACCCTCGGCTACGCGCTGCCCGCAGCGCTGGGCGCCAAGGTCGCCGAGCCGCACCGGCAGGTGCTCGCACTCAGCGGGGACGGCGGACTGCAGTTCACGGTGCAGGAACTGGCGACCGCCGCACAGCTCCGACTCCCGTTGCCCATAGTGGTGTTCGACAACGGCGGCTACGGCGAGATCCGCGACGAGATGCGGGCGCGCGGCGACGCGCCGGCCGCGGTGGACCTCGCGCCGGTCGACCTGCCCGCCCTCGCCCGCGCCTATGGAGGACACGGCACGCGCGCGTGCGACCCGGCCGCGCTGGCGGGTGCCGTGACCGAGGCCCTCGACCGGCCCGGCCCCACCCTGATCACCGTCCCCGAGGAGACCCCATGACCGCCACCGCTCCCCTGATGTCGCTCGTCTGGACCGACCACGTCACCGGCCGCCGGGGCTTCCTGGTCGTGGACCGGCTGGTGCGCGGCGTGGCCAGCGGCGGACTGCGGATGCGCCCCGGCTGCACGCTGGAGGAGGTGGCGGGGCTCGCCCGCGGCATGACGATGAAGGAGGCGCTGCACTACGACCCCGAGGCGCGCTATGTGCCCCTCGGCGGCGCCAAGGGCGGCATCGACTGCGACCCCCAGGACCCGCAGGCGTACGGACTTCTGGTGCGCTATCTGCGCGCCATGCGCCCGTACATCGAGAGTTTCTGGACCACCGGCGAGGACCTCGGCCTCACCCAGGACCTGGTCGACCGCGCGGCGGCCGAGGCGGGTCTGGTCTCCTCCATCCAGGCCGTGTACCCGCTGCTGGACGACGAGGCGGCGGCCCGCGAGCGGCTCGCGGCCGCCTTCGCGGTGGAGGTGGACGGCATCGGTCTGGACGAACTGGCCGGCGGCTGCGGGGTCGCCGAGTCGGTGCTCGCGGTGCTGGACCGCGCGGGCGTCCCGTACCCGGGCACCCGGGTGGCCGTACAGGGGCTCGGCACGATGGGCGGGGCCACCGCGCGGTTCCTCGCACGCGCGGGGCTGACGGTGGTGGCGGTCGCCGACATCAAGGGGACCATCGCCAATCCCGCCGGGCTGGACGTCGAGGCCCTGCTGGCCGCGCGGGACGGTTACGGCGCCGTGGACCGCCGTGTGCTGCGCCCCGGCGACCGCGAACTGCCCGGCGACGCCTGGCTGTCCGCCGACGCGGAGGTGCTCGTGCCGGCGGCCGTGTCGTACGCGATCGACACCGCCGACCAGGACCGGATCCGCGCCCGCTGGATCGTGGAGGCCGCCAACATGCCCGTACTTCCGGAGGCGGAGGAGCTGCTGGCCGCGCGGGGGGTCACCGTGCTGCCGGACGTGGTGGTCAACTCCGGTACGAACGCCTGGTGGTGGTGGACCCTGTTCGGCGACATCGGCGCGGACGCCGACGAGGCCTTCGCGCACATCCGGCGCTCCATGCGCGCCCTGATCGGCCTGATCCTCGACCGTGCGGACGCCGACGGCGCGACTCCGCGCGCGGCCGCCCACGCCCTGGTGACCGACCGGCTGCCGGTGATCGCGGACCGCTTCGGGTGGTACCGGTGAGGGGCTCCGGTGCGCCTTCCCCGGACGCGCTGTTCGACCCTGCCTCGGTCGCCGTCGTCGGCGCCTCCGCGCAGCCCGGGAAGTGGGGCTACTGGCTGGCCAAGGGGGCACTGGCCGGGCGGGCGCGGCGGGAGGTGCACCTGGTGAACCGGCGGGGCGGCAGCCTGGACGGCGTGCCGTTCCGCGCCGGACTCACCGGGCTCGCCTGCGAGCACGTCGTGGTGGCCGTGCCGCCCGCGCACGTACGGCCCGTGGTGACCGAGGGCCTGGCGGCCGGCGCCCGCCACTTCACCGTCATCACCTCCGGCGGGGACCCGGCCGGGGAGCGCGCGCTGGCCCGCGAGGTGACCGCCCGGGGCGCCCGGCTGCTCGGCCCCAACTGCATGGGTCTGGTCGACACGGGCAGCGAACTGCGGCTCAGCTGGGGCGAGTTCCCGGCGGGCGCGGTTGGCCTGGTGTCGCAGAGCGGGAACCTCGCGCTGGAGATCGGGCGACTGCTCGCCCGCGCGGGACAGGGCTTCTCCCGGTTCGTCTCGCTCGGCAACCAGCGCGACATCGACGCGGCGGAGGCCCTGGAGACGCTCGTCACGCACGCGCCCACCCGGGTGCTCGCCGCCTACGTGGAGGACTTCCGCGACGGCCGCCGTCTCGCCCGGGTGCTGCGGGCCGCGCACGCGGCGGGCAAACCGGTCCTGCTGCTCACGGTCGGCCGCAGCCCCGCCGCCGCGGGCGCCGCCGCCTCCCACACGGGCGCCATGGTCAGTTCGTACGACACGGTGGCGGCCGTCTGCCGGGACAGCGGCGCGCTGCTGCTGGATTCGGCGGGCGAGCTGGTGGACACGGCGGTGTGTCTGCCGGCCGTGCGCGGGTGGTTGCCGGGGGCAGGGAGGAGCGGGCGGGGGTCGGACAACGCCGGTGGGCGAACGCTCGATGGCCAACGTCTGTTGGCGAACAGGCGTGGGCAGACCGCGGCGGGGGACAACGCTTGTGGGCAAGCAGACGTTGGCGAACAGGCGTTGGCCGCGTCGGCCGGCGACCGTCGACACCCCCCGGCCGGGGTCGGCGTTCCCCAGCCGACCCCATTCCCGCCAAAGCCGACCCCATTCCCGCCAACGCCCGTTGGCCAACCGCCGTTGACCGACACCCGCTGTCCCGCCGCCCTCCGCATCGCGATCGTAGGAGACAGCGGCGGTCAGGGCGCCCTCGCCGCCGACGCGTTCGCGATGCGCGGCGCCCGGGTGCCGGAACTGTCGGCCGCCACGGTGCGCCGCGTGGCCGAGGCGCTGCCACCCGCCGCCGGCTGCCGCAACCCCGTCGACCTGGCGGGCGCGGGCGAGGCCGATCTCGGCAGCTACGCGCGCGTGGCGGAGACACTGCTGGGCAGCGGGGAAGCCGACGCCGTCGTCCTGACCGGCTACTTCGGCGACTACGCCAGCGCGGACCCCCAACGCACCGCCCACGAGTGCGAGGTGGCCGGCGCGCTCGCCGACGCCGCCGCCCGTACCGGACGCCCGCTGCTCGTGCACACCATGGCCCGCGACACCCCTGCCCTCGCCGTCCTGCGCGAGCGCGGGACACCCGTGTACGAGCGCATCGAGCAGGCGGCCACAGCCCTCGCCGGGGCCGTACGGCTCGCCGCCGCGGCGGCGACCGACCCGCCACCTCTCCCCCGCTCCGCGCCACCCGCGCCCGACGGCGGTTACGAGACCGTCCGCGCCCTGCTCGCCGCCCGCGGACTGCGCTTTCCCCAGGCCGAGTTCGTGCCCGACTCCGAGGAGGAGGCGGTCGCGGCGGCCCGGCGCGTGGGCTTCCCGGTCGTGCTCAAGGCGATGGGCCTCGCGCACAAGACGGAGGCCGGTGGGGTCGCGCTGGGCCTCGGCGGCCCGGATGCCGTACGCGCGGCCCTGGCCCGGATGCGCGCGTCCACCGGCGCCGCACGGTACGCCGTCGAGGCCATGGCGGCACCGGCACACGCCCACGAACTGATCGTCGGCGTCCGGCACGACCCGGCGTTCGGCCCGGTCGCCCTGGCCGGCATCGGCGGCGTCACCGCGGAACTGCACGCCGACACCGCGCTCGCCCTGGCCCCGCTCACCCCGGCACGCGCGCGTGCGCTGCTGGTCGGGCTGCGCCACGCACCTCTGCTGACCGGCTGGCGCGGCGCCCCGCCCGTCGACCTGGAGTCCGCCGCGACCGCCCTGTGCGTGATCACTCAAGTGGCCGCCGCACACCCGGAGTTCACCGAGCTGGAGGTCAACCCGCTGCTGGTGCATGCGGACGGCGCGCTCGCCCTGGACGCGCACGCGGTCGTCCGGGGCGCATGACGGAAGCTGAGAGCGGGGGGCGCCTCGGCGACCCTGTACGACGATGTCATGGCGCGGACGAGTACCGGCGGAAGTGCCACGCCTGCGCTGCGGCCCGAAACGACGACATGCGATCACGGAGGGCCTCCCGGCGCCCCTCGGCCGCGAAGCCCTCCGCGATCGCCCGCCCCCGATGTCAGGAAGCGCGGAGCGCCCGTTACCCCTTCTCTTTGCGCGTTCGCGCCCCCGCCGCATAGAAGCCCAGCCCGATGGCCACGAACAGCACCAGCGGTACGACCTGGCTGAGGGTGTAGGCCGCCCGTTGCCCGGCGAAGGAGTGCGGGAGTGAGTCCGCGGGGCTGCCGCCGGTGCCGAACCAGCCGACGCCGAAGCCCGGCCAGATCAGGACGACGACCGTGAAGGCCACGAAGGCGGTGGCGAGGCCGCTGATGAGGCGGGCGCCGAGCAGCCCGCCGGGGACGGCGTAGGGGCGGGGCACGTCCGGGTGCTTGCGGCGCAGGACGGCGAGGCTCGGGAAGGTGATGACGTAGGAGATGAAGGTGGTGGAGATGGTCAGGCCCAGGCCCGCCGCGAAGTACTTCTCGCCGTCGCCGCCGGTGAGGTTGAGGGCGGTCACGAACAGCGCGGAGGCGAGGACGGCGGAGAGCAGATTCACCCGTACCGGAGTGCCGTGCTTGGCGGAGATGTGGCCGAGCCAGGCGGGACCGGCGCCGTCCGCGCAGGCCACGGCCTGGGCGCGGTGGGCTCCCATGGCCCAGGTGACGCCCGAGGTGAGCAGCCCGACGATGAGTCCGGCAGCCGCGATCCCGCCGCACACCGCGCCGAAGCCGGTGAGGGTGACCGTGCCGTCCGCCGCGATCGAGCCGCCGTAGACCGTGAAGACGGCCTTGCAGGCGTCGATGAACCCGCCGAGGCTGCCGATGCGTTCGCTCGGCAGGACGAACAGGATGCCGAGGATCGGGCCGCCGTAGAGCACGAGTGCGGCGAGGCCGGAGCGGAGGATGGACAGCGGGATGTCCCGGCGCGGGTTGCGCATCTCCTCGGCCGCCGAGCTGGGGAGTTCGAAGCCGACGTAGTTGAAGATCAGCACGGGGACCAGGGCGACGAAGCCGGTGTACGTCGGCGTGAAGCCGCCGGCGGGCAGGGCGTGCACGCCGTTGCGGACGGCGTAGACGACGACCGAGACGAGGAAGAAGCCCAGCAGAACGACCCGGGCGGCGGCACCGGCGATCGGCACCCACTTCCCGATCCGCACCGACTGGACGACGGCCAGCGCGCCGCCCCAGATGAACACGAACCCGGCGAGGTACTTCCAGGCGCCGGGCAGCGGGGTGAAGAACTCCTCCCAGGTCGTCAGGGCGATGATGCACAGGCTGCCGCCCACCCAGACCGGGTTGGAGATCCAGTACAGCAGCTGGTTGACGCCCGCCGTGAGCCGACCGAAGGCCAGCCGGGTCCACACGTACGGGCCGCCCTGCACCGGGAAGGCGGCGCCGAGTTCGGCGACGAGCAGGCCGTACGGCAGGAAGAACGCGAGCGCGAGGATCGCCATCCAGGTCAGGCCCTGGGGGCCCTGGGCGGCCACCGAGCCGATGGTGTCCAGGCCGACGAGCGTGCAGATGAGGAAGAACAGCACGTCGAGCCGGCGCAGCTCCCTGCGGAGCCGGGTGCGCTGCTCGCCCCAGCCGGCGGAGAGATCGGGTGTGTCGGGGCCTTGTGGGTGCGCGGAGGTGGTCGGGGCGTGGGTCACGGGCGGACTCCTACGGGCGCGGGCTGACTCCTATGACGGCGGGGGGTGGCGTTGGCACGGTGGCCGACGGTGGCGGCGGACCGCTTACTGACTGAACGAGCAGTCAGTAGTGCGGGTACTGTGACCCCGGCCGCACGGGGGTGTCAAGAGGTCGTCGGCGCATGTCCGGGCGGCTGTGTAGGGTGACCGCGTGGCGAGAGTGCGGTTGAGCGTGGCCGAGCGGCGGGAGGAACTGCTGCGGGCTGCCATCGGGCAGATCGAGGCGCGGGGCGTGGCGGCGGTCAGGATCGCCGACGTCGCGGCGACGCTCGGGGTGAGCAACGCGCTGGTGCTGTACCACTTCTCGACGAAGGAGAAGCTGGTCGCCGCCGCGTTCACCTACGCGGCCGAGGACGATCTCGCGCACCTGCGCAAGCTGCTGGGCCGGCGGACGTCCGCGCTGCGCCGGCTGCGGGCCGCGGTGCGCTGGTACGCGCCGACCGGGCAGGCCAAGGGCTGGCGGCTGTGGATCGAGGGCTGGGCCGTGGCCCTGCGGGAGCCGGCCCTGCGGGAGGTCACCCGGGACCTGGACAAGCAGTGGAAGGCCGCGATCACCGAGGTCATCGCCGAGGGCGTGGCGGCGGGCGAGTTCGCCTGTGCCGATCCGGCCGGCACCGCGCTGCGGCTGACCGCGCTGCTGGACGGGCTCGCCGTGCAGCTGACGTCGTACCCGGGAGCGGTGCCGCGGACGCGCGCGCAGGAATGGGTCGACGACGCGCTGGCACGGGAACTGGGCCTGGACCGGGAGGCGTTGACGGAGCGCTAGGCGCATTGCCCTGTGAGGCCGGGGCCACGCGCGCTTCGGGGCCGTCTCCGGGCAGGCACACTTGCCGACGGCTGAGCACACTTGCCGACGGCTGAGCACACTTGCCGACGGCTGAGCCGGGCACACCACCCACGATCACCCGTGCCCCGCACCGCAGGTCACACGGTGCGGGGCACGGCGATGCGGTCAGGCCACCGAGGCGATGCGCATCTTGATGTCGTCGGGCGACACGGCGCCCTTCGCCGTCACATGGTCGCCGGAGGACTCGCCGCGCAGTCGGCGGCCGATCCACGGGACGAGGTACTCGCGGGCCCAGTGGACGTCGTCGCGGCGGATCTCCAGGGTGCCGCGGGGCGGTTGCGGCGGCCACGGCTGCTCCGGGTCGGCCGGGACCTCCAGACCGAGGACCTGACCGGCGCGCAGCGCCACGCGCGTGTGCCCTTCGGGCGAGAGGTGCAGCCGGTCGCTGTCCCACGCCCTGCGGTCCTGCACGGACCTCAGGGACCACAGGTCGAGCACGGGACATCCGTACCGGTCCGCGATGGCGCGGACGTGCCCGTTGTACGTGGCGATCTTGCCACGCAGATGCTTGAGCACGGGGACGCCACGGGTGTCGAAGCCGGTCGTCACCATGACCGTGCCGGCCGTCTCGGTCAGCCGGACCACGGCCCGTTCGAAGCGCTCGGCCACCTCGTCCGGGTCCGTGCCGGGCCGGATGATGTCATTGCCGCCCGCACAGAAGGAGACCAGGTCCGGGGCCAGTTCGACGGCCTTCGGGAGCTGGTCCTGCACGATCTGGTCGAGCAGCTTCCCGCGGACCGCGAGATTGGTGTAGTTGAAGTCGCCCTCGGGCCGCCGGTCGGCGAGCAGTACCGCGAACCGGTCGGCCCAGCCGACGAACGCCCCGTCGGGCCCCGGGTCGCCGACGCCCTCGGTGAAGCTGTCCCCCACCGCCACGTACGACCCGATCACTGATCTGTTGTCATTCTTCGAATCGTCTGCCACGTCGGACCATGATTCCCCTTCGGATGTGACCTACGCGACCGTAAGGAGGGGTTGACGAACGGTGAGATGTGACACCCTCAAATAATTTGCCATTCGGGAATAGCGCTGGTCCCGCGCCGGAATCTCAGATGCGGCGCAGTCGGAGAACCGTCGCATCCAGGTCGCCCTTGAGTCCGGTGCGCAGGCCGTGGTGCAGCAGGACGGCACCACGGTGAACGTCACCCGTTTCGCGGCATTCGTACGATGCCGTGGGATCGAGTCCGCGCAGACGCAGCGCCGGCGCCGACTCGCCGTGGCTCTGCGCCTGGAGCCAGGCGAGGACCACCGTCTCCTCACCCAGGAGGTACTGGACGGCGCTCAGACCGCCGGCCGGGGGCCGCAGCCGGTACAGCTCGCCCTGCTGGACGACCGGGCGGATCTCCTTGTAGAGCTCGACCCAGCGCCCGGCCTCGGCCAGGTCCTCGTCGGTCCACTCGTTGAGGTCGCCGCCGACCCCGAGGACGCCCGCCATGGCGCTGACGAACCGGAACCGCAGGGAGCTGACCCGGCCGTTGAGCTGGGTGTTCGGGCTGTCGGTGACCCAGGCGGCCATGACCCGGGCGGGGTGGATCTGGCTGAAGCCGTACTGGATGGCGAGCCGGTCGAGCGGGTCGGTGTTGTCGGAGGTCCACACCTGGTCGGTGCGGCTCATCACACCGAGGTCGATCCGGCCGCCGCCGCCCGAGCAGGACTCGAAGGCGACCTGCGGGTGGGCGGCGCGCAGCCGGTCCAGCAAGGCGTAGAAGGCGCGGACATGGTCCACCCACAGGCGCTGCGGATACGGCTCCCCGGGCCAGCCGGCGTCGGTGAAGCAGCGGTTGAAGTCCCACTTCACATAGTCGATCGGCGCGCTGGAGAGCAGGGTGTCCAGCTGCTCCCAGAGGTACTCCCGGACGTCCTCGCGGGCGAGGTTGAGGACGAGCTGGTTGCGCAGCTCCGTCCGCTTCCGTCCCGGCTGGTACTGCACCCAGTCGGGGTGGGCGCGGTACAGGTCGCTGTCCGGGTTGACCATCTCGGGCTCGACCCAGATGCCGAACTGCATGCCGAGGCCGTGCACCTGGTCGGCGAGGGGCTTCAGGCCGTGCGGGAAGCGGTCGGGGTTGGGGGTCCAGTCGCCGAGGCCTGCGCGGTCGCTGGTGCGGGCGCCGAACCAGCCGTCGTCCACGACGAACAGCTCCACGCCGATCCCCGCCGCCCGGCGGGCGAGCGCGAGCTGCTGCTGCTCGGAGATGTCGAAGGTCGTCGCCTCCCAGGAGTTGAAGAGCACCGGCCGGTCCCGCTCGGCGTCCGGGATGACGTACGCGCGCTGGTAGGCGTGCCAGGTGCGGCTCGCGCCGCCGAAACCGCCGTCGCTCCACAGCCCGGCGAAGACGGGGGTGGTGTACGACTCCCCCGGCTCGAGGAGCAGCAGCCCCGAGTCGTCGTAGCCGGCGCCGCCCGTGATCTGCACGCGCGCGTCCGGGAGTTGCGCGACCGCGATACGCCAGGAGCCGGACCAGCCGAGCGCGCAGCCGTAGACCTCGCCCAGCTCCTCGGTGGCGTCGGTGTCGAGCGCCACCCAGGGCAGGTGCTGGTGGCCGGTGTGGCCGCGGCGGCTGCCGATGACCTTCTCGCCGTAGGTGAGCGGGGCGGTGGTGAGGCGGGACTCGGCGGCCCAGCGGCCGTGCAGCTGGGACAGCCGCCAGCCGTCGCGGTCGGGCAGCGTCCAGGTGGCCGCGTCGGCCCGCAGCAGCTCCACGCGCGTGTGCGTGCCGTTCGCCACCGTGACCCAGCGCTCGACGACGTCACCGCGCATCCGGTAGTGCAGGGTGACGGCGAGGCCGTCGTCGTCGAAGCGCAGCCGCAGCTCGTCGCCCTCCGTCTCGTACGACACGAAACGCCACTCGGTGCCGCGGCGCTCCTCGGTGCGCACGGACAGGGCGGGGCGGACGAAGCGGGGACCGCCCTCCACGGGGTACTCCTCGCGGCCGTCCAGCGGGGACTCGAAGGGCCAGTAACCGGGCAGTGGGGCCTCGGCGAGGACGTCCGCGTCCGCGAGGGCGATGCGTGGCCCCCAGTGCAGGTGGAGCAACTCGTCCGCGTCGGTGAGATGCAGGGCATAGCTACTGGTGGGCCCCGAGAGGAGCCAGGTACGACCGTCTTCGGCGATGTCCACCACGTAAGACCTCACAGGTGCCAACAGATCCGCTCAAGTGCCAACATCATCAGGTGACGCAGCCCCTGGTGACAATGCCTGTGGACAACTCCTTGCCCGAGGAAACCGATGTCGTATGGTCGACGGAGTGCCCGCCGGCGAGTCGCGACGGCGGGGCCCGACCGCGAGGAGCCCCCGTGACGCAGCAGGTCCCGTCGACCGAGCCGGAGCTGGCCGGTGTGCGCAATTTCCGTGACGTGGGCGGACTGCCCACCACGGACGGACGACGGGTTCGTCACGGCGTGCTGTTCCGCAGCGGGCACCTGGCGCACGCGACGGAGGACGACGCGGCCTTCCTCGCCTCCCTGGGCCTGCACACGATCTTCGACTTCCGCAACGCGGCCGACCAGAAGCTGGAGGGCCCGGACGTCGAGCTGCCCGGCGTACGGAACGTGAACCTGCCGCTGAGCGACCCGGCGGACGGCGCCGAGTTCTGGAAGATGGTCCGCGACGGCGATCTCGACCAGCTGCGCGGCATCCTGTCCGACGGCAAGGGGGCGGCCCGGATGATCGCCTCGTACCGGTCGATCGTCATGGAGCGCACCGCCGAGCACTCCCAGGTGCTGCGCGCGCTCGTCGAGGAGAGCGTGCCCGCGCTGATGCACTGCGCGGCGGGCAAGGACCGCGCCGGCATCTCCATAGCCGTGACACTCCTCGCGCTCGGCGTGGAGCGCGAGGCGATCGTCGCCGACTACCTGGAGTCCAACGCCAAGCACCGGCGCTACAAGGTCCGCCGCAACGGGAGCGCGGACACCGCGTACACCCCGGAGATCATGGAGCTGCTCAGCCCGCTCTTCGACGCCCGCGCCGAGTACCTCCACGCGGCGTTCGAGACCATCGAGGAGACCTGGGGCGGTGTGGACACCTACCTGGAACGGGGTCTCGGTCTCACCCCGGTGTCCCGCGACGCGCTGCGCGAGCGCCTGCTGGACTGACCGGCCGGCGCGTCAGTTCTTCGCGCCCAGCGCGAACAGCAGGAAGAGGAACCCGGCCAGGACATGGCCGAGGGCGATGTAGATGATCAGGCGGATCCACAGGGAACGGGGGAACTTCGTCTCCAGGTCGCTCATGGCAGCTCTCCGGTCAGCGGCCCCAGGCACAGCGTGGCCGTGGGGCTCTGTAGCAGGGTGTGGACGAACAGCAGCTCGACGCCGTCGTGGTCCTCGGCGGCGAGGCGGTGCGGGGTGAGCGAGTCGAAGTGCGCGCTGTCGCCGGGCGCGAGCAGGTGCACCGTGTCGCCGAGGCGCAGCCGCAGCCGGCCCCGCAGGACGTAGAGCCACTCCTCGCCGGGGTGGACCCGCACGACGTCGCCCTGTGAGCCGTACGGCACGCGCACGCGCAGGGCCTGCATGGCGCGGCCCGGCGCCCCGGCCTGGAAGTACGTCCAGCCGCCCGCCCGGGTCGGCTCCATGTCCCCGGCCCGCACGATCGCGTCCCGGTCGGCGGCCGTCTCGCCGAGCAGTTCGGAGACGGTCGTACTGTAGATACGGGCGAGGGCCAGCAGCATCGGCAACGACGGCTGCCGCTGTCCTGTCTCCAGCCGGGACAAATGGGCCGGTGAGAGCCCGGCGGCGCGGGCCGCGACCTCCAGAGTGAGGCCGGCGCGCCGCCGCAGTGCCCGCAATTGCGGTGCGACGGCGGGCAACTCGCCGCCCGGGCCTGCCAGCGGCGGCCCGGCGTCTGAGGCGTTCATGCCTCCATTCAGCCCCATTCTTGCCTGTTGGGCAATTTTATTGCCTCTGAGGCAAAGGAGTCTCGGCGCGCCTCTGTCCCTTCGTGATCCGGCCGCCGGACGATCCGCGCTCCGTATGCGCGCCATCGCGGGTCCCGTTATGGTCCAAAGGTGCGCCCCGCCCAGATCACCCGGGCGCCCTCCCAATCGTTCACCATCGTCCCGAAGCGACCGGAGGGCAGATGGCACTCACCTCCACGGGCCGCCGTCGCCGCACGCTGCCTCCGCTCCGGGCCGGGTCGGCCCGGGTCGCGACCGGGATCCTCGTCATCGGCCTGCTCGCGGCGCCCGCGCACGCACAGCAGGGCACCGGCAGCGGGACGGCGATCGGCACCGTCGCCCGGACGGTGGGCGATGCCCGCTTCGTGCCGGGTGCCTGCCCGAAGACCGCGGAGCCGGTCCCCGCGCTGAAGGGAGCCCGCTGCGGCACGCTCAGGGTGCCCGAGAACCGCACCCGGCGGGGCGGCCGGACGATCACCCTCGGCGTGGCGATCGTCCCGGCGACCGCGGCCAAGCCGAAGGCCGACCCCGTCGTGTGGTTCGCCGGCGGACCCGGCGACGACGCGGTCGGGGAGGCGCGGATGGCGGTCGACGGCGGCCTGAACCGCGACCGGGACCTGATCCTCATGTCCCAGCGAGGGACGTACTCCGCCGACCCGGCGCTCACCTGTCCCGGCGTCGACGCGTTCAACGCACGCGCGGTCGGCCTGGTCCATGACGCCCCGTCCACCGAGCGCCTGCACGTCGAGGCGACCCGGACCTGCCGTGGCCGGCTGGCACGCCGCGGGATCGGCCTCAGCTCCTACAACGGCACCGAGAGCGCCGCCGACTACGCGGACCTGCGTCTCGCCCTGGGCCTCGAGCAGTGGAACGTCTTCGGCATCTCCTACGGCACCGACCTGGCGCTCCTCTACATGCGGCTGCACCCGGAGGGCATCCGTTCGGTCGGCATCGACGGCATCCTGCCGCCGTCCAGGGCCGGTTCGGCCCTGACCTGGAGCAGCGCCCGGCAGGGCTTCGACGGTCTGTTCAAGGCCTGCGCCGCACAGCCCGCGTGCGCCCGCCGCTATCCCCACCTGTCGGCCACCTTCGACCGCCTCGTCCGCGAGCTCGAGGCGCGTCCGGTCACCACGACGGTCACGGTCCCCGGCCGCAGGGCGCCGGTGAAGGTCGTACTGGACGGCGGGGCCCTGGTGAACTGGCTGACCTCCGCCACCCACGTGGCGTCGGCGGTGCCGCGCTCGCTCGACGAGCTGGCCCACGGCAGGCCACAGCGGATCGCCGTGCAGTGGGCGGGCGGCAAGCTCAGCCCCCAGGCCGCCGGAAGGGTGTCCCACGGGCTCGCCTACGGCGTCTTCTGCAGTGAATGGGTGCCGTACGAGAGCCGGGCCGAGGCGATCCGAGGAGGGCGGGAGGCGTTCCCGTCGTTCCCCCGCTCGGTGCTGGCCCAGGCTCCGCAGCTCACCTTCCTCCGCCCGGACTGCGCCGTCTGGAACGTCCCCGCGGCGCCGCGCTCGGTCCGCGACGTCACGCGCAGCGACATCCCCACCCTCGCCCTGTCCGGCGGGTTCGACTCCCAGACGGGGGCGGACAACGGGCCGTACGTCGCCCGGACGCTGAACCGGGCCACCGTCGTCACGGTCCCCTACACCGCCCATGTGACGTTCGCCGCGTCGCCGTGCGCGCAGGCGATCACCCGCTCGTTCCTCGACACCCCGGCCGCGCCGGACACCGGATGCCTCAAGGACGTCAAGCCGCCGCAGTTCGAGATCGGACCCTAGCGGTACGACTCGCGCGGCGGGTCCGTGCCCGCGCTCCGCACCGGGCCGGTGCCGGTGCCGGGCGCGGGCACGGACCGCGCGGTCAGCGGTTGGCCACCGCCTGCTTGATCAGGGTCTTGCCGAAGTCCCACATCAGGCCGCCACCGCTGTGGGCGTCGTCCATCACGGCCGAGAACGCGTCCACGAACCGCTCGACGTCCGCCTCGTCGATGATCAGCGGCGGGATCAGCTTGATCACCTCCAGATGGTCCCCGGAGACCTGGGTGAGGATCCGGTGCCTTTGCAGCAGCGGTACGACGACCATCTGCGCGAACAGGCCCTTGCGGGCGGCCTGGAGCATGGTCCAGCGGCTGCGCAGCTTCAGCGAGGAGGGCCTGCCGAACTCGATGCCGATCATCAGGCCCCGGCCCCGGACGTCGGCGAGCAGCTCGTAGGTGTCGATCAGTGCGGTCAGCCGGGACTTCAGCAGCTCGCCCGTCTTGCGCACGCCCGCGACGATCTGCTCGTTCTCCATGACCGACAGCACGGCGAGCCCGCACGCCATCGCCTGCGCGTTGGAGCCGAAGCTCGCCGAGTGAACCAGGACCCGGTCCATGGACGAGTAGACCCTCTTGAAGATCCAGTCCTTGCCGAGGGTGGCGCCGACCGGTACGTATCCGCCGGACAGCGCCTTGGCCACACACACCAGGTCGGGTTCGACGCCGTCCTCGTGCTGGTAGGCGTAGAAGTCGCCGGTGCGGCCGAGACCGGTCTGCACCTCGTCGGCGATGAGCAGTGCCTTGTGCCTGTGCAGCAGTTCCTGGGCGGCGCGCAGATAGCCGGGCGGCGCCTCGTGCACCCCCTTGCCCTGGATCGGCTCCACGATCAGGGCGGCCACGTCGCCCTTCTTCAGCTCCCGCGCCAGGGCGTCGAGGTCCCCGAGCGGTACGGCGGTGTCGGGCAGCAGCGGGGCGAAGCCGTCCCGGAAGCCGCTCTCGCCGTTGACCGACAGGGAGCCGGTGGTCAGGCCGTGGAAGGCGTGGTCGCAGTAGAGGATGCGGCGCTTGCCGGTGGCGTACCGGGCGAACTTCAGCGCCGTCTCCACGGCCTCCGTGCCGCTGTTGCCGAAGAACACCCGGTCCAGGTGCGGGCTGTGGGCGAGGAGCCGTTCGGCGAGCAGTCCGGGCAGCGGCTGGCAGTCGAACCGGGTGAGGTCGGCGAGGTCCAGGTCGAGCACGTCGTGCAGCGCCTTGCGGACGACCGGGTGGTGGCGGCCGAGGCCCATCACCCCGAACCCGGCGAGCATGTCCAGGTGGTCGTTGCCGTCCGCGTCGAAGAAGTGGGCGCCCTCGGCCCGCTCGTAGACCTTGTCGAAGCCGATGGTGTGCAGCATGCGGGGGAGCTGCGGATTGAGGTACTTGGTGTGCAGCTCGTAGCGTTCGGCTCCGCGCTCGGCGAGCAGCGCGCCGAGGTCGAACTCCGTGCTCATTCACTCTCCTTGGCCGGGCCGCCCGCGTCCTTGACGGCCAGACTCCCACTGATCCGCCCGGCAATCTCGACGGGCGTGAGACCGATGTCGGCCAGCACCTCGCCGCGCTTGGCGTGCGCGAGGAACTGCTCCGGAATGCCGAACCGCCGTACCGGCACGTCCACGTCGGCGTCGCCGAGCGCCAGCGCCACGGCCGAACCGACGCCCGCGGAGCGGCTGTTGTCCTCCACCACGGCCACCAGCCGGTGTTCGGCGGCGAGGCCCGGCAGCGAGGAGTCGACGGGCTTGACCCACCGGGGATCCACCACCGTGCAGTTGATGCCGCGCGCCTGGAGCAGATCGGCGGCCTGCAGGCACACCGGGGCCATCACGCCGACGGCGACGAGCAGCACCTCGGGGCGTTCGGCGCGGTGCAGGACGTCCATGCCGCCGACCCGGTCGAGTGCCGGGATGTCGGGGCCGACCGACTCCTTCGGGAAGCGCACCAGGGTGGGCGCGTCGTCCACGGCGACGGCCTCGCGCAGCTGGGCCCGCAGCTGGCCCGCGTCGCGCGGGGCGGCGATCCTGAGACCGGGGACGACCTGGAGGATGGACATGTCCCACATGCCGTTGTGGGAGGCCCCGTCCACGCCGGTGACGCCGGCCCGGTCCAGGACGAAGGTGACCCCGCAGCGGTGCAGCGCGACGTCCATCAGCAGTTGGTCGAAGGCGCGGTTGAGGAAGGTGGCGTACACGGCGACGACCGGGTGCAGCCCGCCGGTGGCTAGGCCGGCCGCGGAGACGGCCGCGTGCTGCTCGGCGATGCCCACGTCCCACACGCGGTCGGGGAAGCGCTCGGCGAACCGGCCGAGACCGACCGGGTGCAGCATGGCCGCCGTGATGGCGACGACGTCGTCCCGTTCCTCGCCGATCCGCACGATCTCGTCGCCGAACACCGAGGTCCAGGAAGGGCCGCCCGCCGGTGCGAGGGGCTCGCAGGTCAGCGGGTCCATCACGCCGACGGTGTGGAAGTGGTCCTCCTCGTGGGCGAGGGCGGGCTCGTAGCCACGTCCCTTCTCGGTGAGGCAGTGGACCAGGACCGGGCCGTGGAAGCGTTTCGCGCGGCGCAGCGCCGACTCGACGGCCTTGATGTCGTGGCCGTCGATCGGGCCGACGTACTTCAGGCCCAGGTCCTCGAACATGCCCTGCGGGGCGAAGGCGTCCTTGAAGCCCTTCTTCGCGCCGTGCAGGGACTCGTAGATGGTGTTCCCGACGATCGGGGTGCGCAGCAGTACGTCCTTGCCCCAGGCGAGGACCTTCTCGTAGCTGTCGGTGGTGCGCAGGGTGGCCAGGTGGTTGGCGAGGCCGCCGATGGTCGGGGCGTAGGAGCGCTCGTTGTCGTTGACGACGATGATCAGCGGGCGGTCCCTGGCGGCCGCGATGTTGTTCAGCGCCTCCCAGGCCATGCCGCCGGTCAGCGCGCCGTCGCCGATGACCGCGACCACATGGCCCTTCTCCCCCTGCACCTGGTTGGCCTTGGCGAGGCCGTCGGCCCAGCCGAGCGCCGTGGAGGCATGGCTGTTCTCGATGACGTCGTGCTCGGACTCCTCGCGCGAGGGGTAGCCGGACAGTCCGCCCTTGCCGCGCAGCTTGGAGAAGTCCTGACGCCCCGTCAGCAACTTGTGGACGTAGGACTGGTGGCCGGTGTCCCACAGGATGCGGTCGACCGGTGACTCGAAGACCCGGTGGAGTGCGATGGAGAGTTCCACCACCCCCAGATTGGGTCCGAGGTGACCGCCGGTCCTCGATACCGCTTGCACCAGGAACTCACGTATTTCGTGTGACAGTTCGCCGAGTTTCGCCTCGGACAGCGCTTTCAGGTCGCGTGGTGTCCGGATGGTCTCCAGAATGCTCACGCTGGGCCCCCTCTCGGTCCGTGCCGTGCTGTGCTCAACTCATTCGTCTGCGGGGATCGTCCGCTCGGCGAGCTTCATGGCCTCCTCGATCAGGGTCTCCACGATCTTCGACTCGGGGACGGTCTTGATGACCTCGCCCTTGACGAAGATCTGCCCCTTTCCGTTGCCCGAGGCAACTCCGAGGTCGGCCTCACGGGCCTCGCCGGGACCGTTCACCACGCACCCCATGACCGCGACCCTGAGCGGCACTTCCATGCCGTCCAGGCCCGCCGTGACCTCCTCCGCGAGCTTGTAGACGTCCACCTGGGCCCGCCCGCAGGACGGACAGGAGACGATCTCCAGGCGCCGCTGCCGCAGGCCGAGCGACTCCAGGATCTGGATGCCGACCTTGACCTCCTCGGCGGGCGGAGCGCTGAGCGACACCCGGATCGTGTCCCCGATGCCCCGGGACAGCAGCGCCCCGAAGGCGACGGCCGACTTGATCGTGCCCTGGAACGCCGGGCCGGCCTCGGTGACCCCCAGGTGCAGCGGGTAGTCGCAGCTCTCGGCGAGCTGCCGGTAGGCCTCGATCATCACGACCGGGTCGTTGTGTTTGACGGAGATCTTGATGTCCCGGAAGTCGTGCTCCTCGAAGAGGGATGCCTCCCAGAGAGCGCTCTCGACCAGCGCCTCCGGGGTGGCCCTGCCGTACTTCTGCAGCAGCCGTCGGTCCAGGGAGCCGGCGTTGACGCCGATCCGGATCGGTGTGCCGTGGTCCTTGGCGGCGCGCGCGATCTCCTTCACCTGGTCGTCGAACTTCTTGATGTTGCCCGGGTTCACCCGGACCGCCGCGCAGCCGGCCTCGATGGCCGCGAAGACGTATTTCGGCTGGAAGTGGATGTCCGCGATCACCGGGATCTGCGACTTGCGCGCGATGGTCGCGAGGGCGTCCGCGTCGTCCTGGGTGGGGCAGGCGACGCGGACGATCTGGCAGCCGGACGCGGTGAGTTCAGCGATCTGCTGCAGGGTGGCGCCGATGTCCGACGTACGGGTCGTCGTCATCGACTGCACCGACACCGGGGCCCCGCCCCCGACCGCCACCGGACCGACGTGGATCTGCCGCGACTGCCGCCGCGGCGCGACGGGCCGGGCCGGTACCTCGGGAACGCCCAAGGGCACGGCGGTCATCGCGTCAGCCCTGCTTTCCGCTCGTCATCGTCTCGCGCGCGGCCCGCAGCGACTCCTTCAGGGAGCCCATCGTGGCGAGTACGGCGGTCGGCTCGTAGCCGCAGTGCGCCATGCAGTTGGCACAGCGCGGGTCCTTGCCGCGGCCGTACTTGTCCCAGTCGGTCTCCTCGACGAGTTCGCGGTACGTGGACACGTATCCGTCGCTCATCAGATAGCAGGGGCGCTGCCAGCCGAAGAGCGAGTAGCTCGGGATCGCCCACGCCGTGCAGGGGAAGTCGACCTTTCCCTCCAGGAAGTCCAGGAAGAGCGGGCTCTGGTTGAGCCGCCACTTCCTGCGGTTGCCGCCCGCGAAGGCCTTCTTGAACAGCTCGCGGGTCTGCTGCACACCGAGGAAGTGCTCCTGGTCGGGGGCCTTCTCGTAGGCGTAGGCGGGCGAGAGCATCATCTCGTCCACCTTCAGGTCGTCGTTGAGGTAGTTCAGCACCTCGATGACGGTCTGCGGGGTGTCGGTGTTGAAGAAGGTGGAGTTGGTGGTCACCCGGAAGCCGCGCCGCTTGGCCTCCTTGATGGCCTCGACCGCCTCGTCGAAGGTGCCCTCCTTCGCCACGGAGGCGTCGTGCCGCTCGCGCAGCCCGTCGATGTGCACGGCCCACGCGAAGTACGGCGAGGGCTTGAACTTGTCCATCTTCTTGCGCATGAGAAGCGCGTTCGTGCACAGGAACACGAACTTCTTCTTGGCGACCAACTGCCGTACGATCTCGTCGATCTGAGGGTGCATCAACGGTTCACCACCGGCGATGGACACCATCGGCGCACCGGATTCCAGCACCGCGCCCACGGCCTGGGCGACGGGCATGCGCTGCTTGAGGACGCCCGCCGGGTGCTGGATCTTGCCGCAGCCCTCGCACTTGAGGTTGCACGCGAACAGCGGCTCCAGCTCGACCAGCAGGGCGAACTTGTCCCTCTTCTTGAGCTTCTGTTCGAGCAGGTATGTAGCGACCTTGACGGTCTGACGCAACGGCATGGCCATCTGGCTCACCTCCGGGGGAGCAGCAAAGAACGGTGCCATTCGAAGAATGCGGGAAGAACAGAACGAAGAACACGGAAAGCCGATATTCCACCGCGTACGGTGCCGATCCGGACGAGTTCATGTTCAGGAGCGTCCACGACCACCCGTACGGCCGCGACCGGGCGCTCAGCGCCGCGGACGGCCGTGAGGAGCGTGGCCGCCGACTCCATGTCGACCGCGATCGCGCCGGTCGCGAGCAGGTCGGACCGCTCATGGCCCCGGACGACATGGTCGGAGCCGGTGAGCGGGCCGGTGTGGACCGTGCGTCCGGGCAGGATGCGCACGAGTTCCTTGACGAGCAGCTCGGTGCCGACGCAGGGGACGGCGCCGCGCGGGTCCCGGGTCTCCTCCGCGACCACCAGGTCGCCGGGGTGCATGCCGGGGGCGAGCCCGGCGCAGAAGCCGGTGGCCAGTACGGCCGCGCCGGCCAGCGCCGGGACCGCGAGCTGCCGGGTCAGGGAGCGTTCCGCCGCACGGGGGCCCATGCCCGTACGGAGGAAGCTGACCGGCCCGTCCGCCCCGCTCCTGTCCCCGGTGCGCAGGGCGAGGTGCTCGATGCCGAGCGCACAGGCGATCAGCAGCGGGACGGGTGCGGGCCGGGTGGTCAAGTCAGCTCCCCTTCGCCTCGGACAGCGGCTTCCGGGTGAGGAGGCCGCGCTCGAAGGGGTCACCGTGCAGATACCGGCCGAGCGCGGTGAGCGGGAAGACCTGCCGGTAGAGGTGGTAGTTGATGGAGAAGTCCCAGGGGAAGCCGGTGCCGGTGAAGTACGGCTCGTCCCAGGTGCCGTCCTCCCGCTGGGTTTCCGCGAGCCACCGGATGCCGCGCTCGACGGCCTTGGAGTCCTGCTCCCCCGCCGCGAGCAGTGCCATCAGCGCCCACGCGGTCTGCGAGGCCGTGGAGGCGCCGCGGCCGCTCCACTCCTTGACGTACTTGTAGGAGCGCAGGTCCTCGCCCCAGCCGCCGTCGTCGTTCTGCACCCTCTCCAGCCAGGTCACGGCCCGCCGGATCGCCGGGTGCGAGCCGGGCAGCCCGGCCGCGGTCAGCGCGGGCACCACCGAACCCGTGCCGTAGATGTAGTTGACGCCCCAGCGGCCGAACCACGAGCCGTCCGGCTCCTGTTCGGCGAGCAGCCAGTCGATGCCGCGCCGGGTGCGCGGGTCGTGGGCGAGGCCCTCTGCGGCGAGCATCTCCACGACGTGCGCGGTGACATCGGCCGACGGCGGGTCGATGACCTCGCCGAAGTCGCAGAACGGCAGCCGGTTCGGGAACGGGCTGGTGTTGTCGACGTCGAAGGCGCCCCACGCGCCGTTCTTCGACTGCATCCCGAGGTTCCAGCGCACGGCGCGGCCGATCGCGTGGTCCACGCGTTCGGGGTCGTGGTGCCTGACCCGGCGCAGCGCGAGGGAGACCTCGGCGGTGTCGTCGATGTCGGGGTAGTTGTCGTTGTGGAACTCGAACGCCCAGCCGCCCGGCGGGAGTTCGGGCCGCCGTACGGCCCAGTCACCGGGCCGGACGATCTCCTCGCCGAGCATCCAGTCGGCCGCCTTGACCAGTTGCGGATGGTCGACGGGCAGGCCCGCGTCAACGAGGGCGATGGTGGCCAGGCAGGTGTCCCACACCGGGGACTGGCAGGCCTCGATCATCCGGGCGCCGTCCTCGCGCCAGACGGCAAACCGGTCCAGCGAGGCGAGGCCCTCGCGCATCACGGGATGTTCGAGGTCGTAGCCCAGCAGGTGCAGGGCGATGACCGAGTACACGGCCGGGGGCTGGATGCCGCCCCAGCAGCCGTCGTTCTCCTGCCGCTCGATGATCCAGCGGGCCGCCGAGTTCAGCGCGGCCCTGCGGAGTCTGCGCACGGCGACCTTGCGGTAGCCGCGGACCACCTTGTCGAGCCGCTGGAACAGCCCGTCCCAGCTCGCCACGGGGGCGAGCGGCTGCGGCGGGTTGGGGTTCGCCGGGTCGGTGTGCAGCTCGTCCAGCGGGAACGGCGCCGGGCGCACCGGGCGCTTGGCGGAGACGACGGTGAGCGGCACGATCGTCTGCCGCGCCCAGCAGCCGAAGTCGTAGATGTTGAGCGGGAACCAGGTGGGGAAGTAGATCAGCTCCGGCGGCAGCTCGGGCAGGTCCTCCCACTTCCACCAGCCGAACAGGGCGAGCCAGATACGGGTGAACACCCGGGAGGCGGCGATACCGCCGCGCTCACGGATCCAGGCGGAGGCCTTAGCCATGTGCGGGTCGTCGGGTGTGTCGCCGGCCAGGCGCAGGGCGACATAGGCCTCTACAGTGGTGGACAGTTCGCCGGGCCCGCCGTAAAAGGTGGCCCAGGTGCCGTCCTCGCGCTGCTCGCCGCGGATGAACTTCGCGGCGGCCTGCGTGGTCCGCTCGTCGCGGATTCCCAGGAACTGGCGCAGCAGCAGGTCCTCGGCGTCCATGGTGACGTTGGTCTCCAGGTCGCCCTTCCACCAGCCCTGGGCGTCCTGCCGCGCGAGCAGGAAGTCGGTGGCGCGCCGGGTGGCGCGTGCGGCGGCTTCTTGTACCCCGGCCGCCTCGGGTGTGGTGATGGCAGTGGTTTCGCTGGCCGCGGCAGCGCGGGACGGCACAGTCGCCCCGGTGCTTCCGTCGGTCGTCGCTGTCATGGCTTCCCCTTCGTGCAGTCGTGCGAGTCGTGCTGCTGTGGGTCCGCCGTCGGCCGGTGTCCTGATGTCGATCCTCGGACACCGGCCGGCGACTACGCGAGGCCTGTTGGGCCGATAGTGATCATCTCTTTCGTACGACGACGAAGTCGGCGAGCGCCGTGAAGGACTCGCGTACCCGGCCGGGCATGTCGACGGCGTCGAGGGCTTCGATGGCGATGGTGTGCTGTCGGCGTGCTTCCTCGGCCGTCCAGTCGCGGCCGCCGGCCTGCTCGATGAGAGCCGCGCGGGCCGCGAACTCCTCCTCGGAGAAGTTCTCGAAGTCGCTGCTCTTGGCGTCCGCGGCGAGGATCTCGCCGAGCTGCTCGGAGGCGGAGCCGCCGGCCGCGAGGGCGGCGACGACCGGCAGGGACTTCTTGCGCTGGCGCAGGTCGCTCCAGGTCTGCTTGCCGGTGGCCTCCGGGTCGCCCCAGATGCCGAGCAGGTCGTCGATCGCCTGGAAGGCGAGGCCGAGGTGGTAGCCGTACCGCTCCAGGGCGTCGGCGGTGGCGTCGTCCGCGCCGCCGAGGACCGCGCCGATGGAGCTGGAGGCGGCGAGCAGCGCGCCGGTCTTGTTGCCTTCCATCTCCAGGCACTCCTCGACGCTGACCCGGTCGCGGTGCTCATAGGAGATGTCCTGCGCCTGACCGTCGATGAGGGCGCGGGTGGCGGTGGTGAGCCGGCGGGTGGCGCGGCCGGCCTCGACGGTGCCGAGCTCCAGCAGGATCTCGTTGGCGAGGGCGAACAGGGCGTCGCCGACCAGGATCGCCTGGGCGGGGCCGTGCACCTTCCAGACGGTGTCGCGGTGCCGGCGCTGCTCGTCGCCGTCCATCAGGTCGTCGTGCAGCAGCGAGAAGTTGTGGACGAGTTCGACGGCGACGGCGCCGGGGATGCCCGCCTCGGGCGCGGCGCCGGTGACCTCGGCGGAGAGCACGGCGAGCGCGGGACGCACGGCCTTGCCGCCGTCGCCGTCGGCCGGATTGCCCTGGGCGTCGATCCAGCCGAAGTGGTAGGCGGCGACGGTGTCCATGGGAGACGCCAGCCGGTCGACGGCCGCACGCAGGACCGGAGTGGCCAGGTTCCGGCCGCGCTCCAGCAGCGCGGTCACGTCCACCGCGGCCCGTGGGACGGGCGTCGAGGCCGGGGGCACAGTGGGCACAGTCTCTCCTCTTGTTGCGGTACCGGGGGTGCGGGGGCCTGCCGCGGGCTCTTGATCGAGCATCAGGCCGCCTCCTCGAACTCGAAGAGATGGCGGGGGCGGGGCCGGCCCAGGGCGCTGAGCGCCGCGTCGGCCGCGCTCACTCCACTGCGGACCGCACTCTCCATGGTCGCGGGCCACCCGGTGGCGGTCCACGCTCCGGCCAGGTACAGGCCGGGGGCCTTGGTGCGGGCGCCGGGCCGCAGCCGCCCGACGCCGGGGGTGGGGGCGAACGTGGCGGTGCGCTCCCGGGTCACGAAGAAGTCCTTCACCACGGCGCCCCGGGTACCCGGAATCAGCCGCTCCAGCTCCGGCAGATAGCGCTCGCGGAGTTCGGCGACCGGCAGATCGATCTCTCCGTGCGCGGCCGACTGGGACAGCGCCAGGTACTGACCCTCGGTCAGCCCGGAGGCGTCGGTGCGGTCGAAGACCCACTGCACGGGCGTGCCGAGGGCCGCGAAGAAGGGGCGCGCGAGCACTTTGCGGTCGTAGACGACATGGACGTTGAGGATCGGCGCGGTGCCGATTTCCAGCAGTTGCCCGGGCGCGTCGAGGGCACCCGGCGGCAGCAGGTCGTGGGCCTCGCGCTGGGGTACGGCGAGGACTAGCGCGTCGGTTTCCAGGTTCTCGCCGGGAACCTGAACGCTCCACGTGCCGTTTTCGTTGGTAGAGACGGAGGTGACGCGTGTACGGACCTCGGTACGGACGCCCGCGGAGTCGAGCGCCTTGCGGGCCAGCCGGTCGTGCAGTTCGCCCAGCGGGACGCGGGCCCAGCCGATGTCGGCCGCGCCCGGGTCGGACAGCAGACCGGTCTTGAACACCATCGCGGCGAGCCCCAGCGAGGCGTCGCCCGCGACCGCGTT
Source organism: Streptomyces sp. NPDC031426 (assembly GCF_055581585.1). NCBI lineage: Bacteria > Bacillati > Actinomycetota > Actinomycetes > Kitasatosporales > Streptomycetaceae > Streptomyces > Streptomyces sp. NPDC031426. The sequence goes on along the minus strand of NZ_JBVIJE010000003.1, from coordinate 230,695 downwards.
GAGGGTGGCGACCCCGACCAGGTCCCACAGGGCCTCGACGGCGCGCGCCGACTGGCCGTGCGCGGCCAGCCAGCTGCCGAAGTCCTGGGTGTCCAGGGTCGGATCGGCGAGGTCGAGCCCCTTCAGCGCGAGCGCGGCCCGCCCGACCGCGGCGCGCTCGGCGAGCGAGAGGTGCGGATAGGCGGCCAGGCTGCGCCCCAGGTGGAGGGGGACGGGCAGCGGGTCGCGCCGCAGCCGGCCGAGCCGCCTGCCCTCGGGCTTGGCGACGTCGACGACGGGCACGTCCAGGCGGTCCTGCAGCGGTGCCAGCGCCGCGCCCTCGATCCGGTCGAGGAACCAGCGGTAGGCGGTGCAGCAGCGCAGGTACACGTGCTGGCCGTTGTCGACGGTCAGGTCGCCGCGCTGGAAGGAGAAGGCGAGGCCGCCCAGCCTGGGCCTGCCTTCGAGCAGGGTGACGCGGACGCCCGCGTCGGCGAGCGCGAGCGCCGCGGTGATCCCGGCGAGCCCGCCGCCGACCACGACGGCGCGGCGGCCTGCGGCGCTTTCCGGTTCCGCGATGCCGTGCGCCGGTGCGGGACGGGAGCCGTCGCTCATGGTGCGTCCTTCCGTGCGGTGCGCTGAGCGGGCTGGGCCGTGATGGGCCGTCGGCCGTCTGCGGGCCCGTCGTGGCTGGTCGCGCCCACGCTGCGGTAGCCGCATGTCGGATACGGCCCCGCGCCCCTTTGGGGCGCTGCAGTCAGGGACGCCGCGGCGCCGGCGAGGGTTGCCTGCCGCATGGCTCCTGGTTCGGTGAGGTCCATCAGGCACGCCTCCTGACGGAACGCGGGGAGACATGGCGGCTCACATGCCGGGTGTCCAGACCGGACAGACCGCGTACGGCGACATAGGCCTTCTCGTGTCCGGGCAGCGAGACCCGGCCGCGCAGCACGGCCTCCGGGTCGCGCTCGATGCGGTCCAGCAGCCGGCGGTAGATGCCGGCCATGGCGGCGACGCAGGCGCCGCTGCGCCGGTCGAGCATGGGCAGCAGCCGGTAGCCCTCGGCGAAGAGGGCGCGGGCCCGCCGTACTTCGAAGTGCACGAGGCCCGCGAAGTCGGAACCCTCCGGCGGCGTCGGCCCGTCGAACCCGGCCGAACAGCCGAACTTGGCGAGGTCGTCGGCGGGCAGATAGGTACGGCCGCCGGCCGCGTCCTCGCGCACGTCCCTGAGGATGTTGGTCAGCTGCAGGGCGAGGCCGAGCGTGTCCGCGTACTCGGGTGCGCGCTCGGCGCCGCGCGCGCCCGGTTCGGTGCCGAACACGCCGAGCGAGAGCCGGCCGATGGCACCGGCGACACAGCGGCAGTAGACCTTCAGGTCGTCCCAGGTCTCGTAGGTCTCACCGCGTACGTCCATCTGGACGCCGTCGATCAGCTCGTCGAGGCCGCCGAGCGGGATCGGGAAAGCGCGTGCGGCATGGGCGAGAGCGACCACGACCGGGTCGGTGTCGTCCTCCTCGACCTCGTCCTGGCGGACCCGGGCGAGCAGCGCCCTGGTGTCCTCCAGCCGCTTCAGCTTCACCTCGTCGGCCAGGTCGCCGTCGCCGATGTCGTCCACGCGCCGGGAGAACGCGTACAGCGCCGACATGGCGCGGCGCTTGGGCGTGGGCAGCAGGCGGATGCCGTAGGCGAAGTTGCGTGCCTGCTGGCCGGTGACGGTCTCGCAGTAGCTGTAGGCGGCGAGTACCGGTGCGGACACGTGCGACGGAGAATCCACGGTCCGGATCACCCCTCTCCTCGCAGGATCACGCCCGCCTCACGCAGCAACTGGACCTTGCCGGGTCGGGGCGGGCCGGGAAGTACGTCGTATTCGGCGGCGGCGATCGCCCTGATCGCCGCCCTTCCCCCCGCCACGAACCCTGCGAGCAGCAGCTTCAACCTGCCGTGGACGCTACCCACCAGGGGGGCGCCTTCATTCAGCAGAACGCGGGCGCGTTCTGCCTCGTATGCAACCAGGGCGCGCATCGATGCGCTCGCGGTTTTCGCGGAGAGATCCGTTTCCTGGACATGAAAGCGCTTCATGTCCTCGGCCGGGAGGTAGATCCGGTCGCGGCCGAGGTCCTCCCCGACGTCCTGGAGGTGTTCCACGATCTGCAACGCGGTGCAGATCGCGTCGGACAGCCGGATCCGCTCGGGGGTCGAGGTGCCGGTGACGGCGAGGACGAGGCGGCCGACGGGGTTGGCGGACAGTTCGCAGTAGGCGAGCAGGTCGTCGTAGGTCTCGTAGCGGGTGACGAGCTGGTCCTGGCGGTTGGCGGCGATCAGACCGAGGAACGGCTCGGGGGTGAGGGAGCGGCGGCGGACGGTGGGCTGGAGGCGGCGCAGCAGCGGGTGGTGCGGGGTGCCGCCGAAGACGCGGCGCAGGTCGGCCTCGAAGGCGTCGAGGAGGACCAGCCGGTCCTCGGCCTCGGCGGGCGACACGCCGAGCAGCCGGGCGTCGGCGCCGCCGGGGGCGAGGTCGCCGTCGCCGATGTCGTCGACGAGGCGGGCGAAGCCGTAGACGGCCATGAGGTCGTCGCGCCAGGCCCTGGGCAGGAAGAAGGGGGCCACGGGAAAGTTCTCGCTCGTGGCTTTGTCCAGGGTGGCGCGTTCCGGATCCGGCGCCGTTTCGGTGGCCGTCATCGGGCGCTGCCCGGCGCGGGGACGGCACATGCTGCGTTGAGCTGGGGAGTTTCCGTAGCCATTGCCGTCACATCTCCCGTTCTACACTGCCGACCCAATAGACACTATTTCGGACACGCCGCCCGGCAATCGGCGGGGTCGCCCTGGCGCAGGGTGTCGCGCATTATCGCCCCACTTGCCGCTTTCCGGCACCGGTACAGCTTACGTTGTACAACGCAGCAAGGTCCGTCGGGGTGTCCTGCACATCACAACAACACACCGATTGGCTCCAAGATTCCTGCCGGAAAACGGAGTTGACGGTTCCTTTGCACAGGCCGGGCCCCACCGGACGGTTTCCGGCGGGGCCCTGGCCGAAACGGGCTACTTGCCCGTGAACTTCTCGTACTCCTTCAAGACCTCTTCGGTCGGTCCGTCCATGCGCAGCTCGCCGCGCTCCAGCCACAGGACGCGGTCGCAGGTGTCACGGATGGACTTGTTGTTGTGACTGACCAGAAACACCGTGCCGGCCTCCTTGCGCAGTTCCCGGATGCGTTCCTCGGAGCGCTTCTGGAACTTGCGGTCACCGGTGGCGAGCGCCTCGTCGATCATGAGGACGTCGTGGTCCTTGGCGGCGGCGATGGAGAACCGCAGCCGGGCTGCCATACCGGAGGAGTATGTGCGCATCGGAAGTGTGATGAAGTCGCCCTTCTCGTTGATCCCCGAGAAGTCGACGATCTCCTGGTAGCGCTCCTTGATCTGCTCCCGGGACATCCCCATGGCGAGACCGCCGAGGATGACGTTGCGCTCACCGGTCAGGTCGTTCATCAGGGCCGCGTTGACGCCGAGCAGCGAGGGCTGGCCGTCGGTGTAGACCTTGCCCTTCTCGGCGGGCAGCAGGCCGGCGATGGCACGCAGCAGGGTGGACTTGCCGGAGCCGTTGGAGCCGATCAGGCCGATGGCCTCGCCGCGGTAGGCCACGAAGGACACGCCGCGCACGGCGTGCACCTTGCGCACCCCGCGCCCCTCACCGCGCTTGACGATGCGGCTCAGGGCGGCCGTCGCGCTGCCCTTGCCGGTCCTAACGCCGTTGACGCGGTAGACGATGTGCAGGTCGTCCGCGATGACAGTGGGACGACGCTCCCCGGTGTGCTCGCCGGTGTGCTGGTCGGCGTTCCGCTCGGTGCTCCGCCCGGCGTTCTGCTCAGCCACGGCCGTACCTCTCCTCCGCCTTCCAGAAGTACACGAAACCGCCGGCGAACACGACCACGGCCCAGAACAGCGCGATGGCCCACACGTGCGGGGGCAGGTTCGAGGCGCCGTAGCCATCGATCAGTGCGTAGCGCATCAGGTCCATGTAGACCGCGGCCGGGTTGACCTGGAGCAGCCGGACCGCGATCTCGGAGCGGCCCTCCATCATCTTGTTGATGGAGAACATCACGCCGGACGTGTACATCCAGGTGCGCAGGATGAACGGCATCAGCTGGGCGAGGTCCGGCGTCTTGGCGCCCATGCGGGCCACGATCAGCGCGAGCCCGGTGTTGAAGAGGAACTGCAGCAGCAGGACCGGCACGATCAGCAGCCAGGCGGGGCTCGGGTAGCTGCCGAAGCCGATCGCCACGACGACCATCACGATCATCGAGAACAGCAGCTGCTGGAGCTGCTGCAGCGAGAAGGAGATGGGCAACGAGGCGCGCGGGAAGTGCAGGGCGCGCACCAGGCCCAGGTTGCCGGAGATCGCCCGGACACCCGACATGACCGAGCTCTGCGTGAAGGTGAACACGAACACGCCCGTGACCAGGAACGGGATGTACACGTCCTGGGACAGGCCGCGGCTCGCGTGCAGGATCACGCCGAAGATGAAGTAGTACACGCCCGCGTTCAGCAGAGGCGTCGCCACCTGCCACAGCTGGCCGAGCTTGGCCTGGCTGTACTGCGCCGTCAGCTTCGCCTGGGAGAAGGCGAGGATGAAGTGGCGCCGCCCCCACAGCTGGCGGACGTACTCGGGCAGCGAGGGCCGAGCGCCGCTCACGGCGAGCCCGTACTTGGCGGCGAGCTGCGCCGCCGTCAGCCCGCCGTCGGGCGGCGGTACCGCGCTCACCGCGACACCGCCGTCATGGGTTGTGTGACTCACGAGTGGAAATCCGGACTCTCTTGAGTAAGAAGCTTGCTCTCTTCTGGTAAGAGAAGCTTCTCAGATCACCGGAGGCCGGCCCAGCCGGGTCAGCCGCCACACCGTGCGCCAGCTCATCGGGCGGCGAGGACCGCACGCAGTGGTCCAGCCCTCCCTGAACCCGCCGAACCAGGCCCGCAGGGCCGGACGCGAGGGGCGGCGGACCAGCGTGAGCAGCATCCAGACCCCGAGGTAGACGGGGATCAGCAGGGCGGGGAGGTTGCGGCGGGCCAGCCACACGCGGTTGCGGGCGACCATGCGGTGGTAGACCGCGTGCCGCGAGGGCGCGGTCGTCGGGTGGTACAGCACCATGTCCGACCGGTAGTCGATCATCCAGCCGGCGTCGAGCGCCCGCCAGGCCAGGTCGGTCTCCTCATGGGCGTAGAAGAACTCGTCCGGCAGCCCGCCGACCTCGGCGAACACCCGGGTACGGACGGCGTTGGCGCCGCCCAGGAAGGTGGTGACCCGGGAGGAGCGCATCGGGTCGGAGGCGCGCAGCCGGGGCACATGGCGACGCTGGGTCTCGCCGGTCTCGGGGTCGGCGATGCGGAAGCTGATGATGCCGAGCTCCGGGTCCGCGGCGAAGGCCTCGCGGCACAGCTCGGCGGTGTCGTGGCGGGCGAGCAAGCCGTCGTCGTCGAGGAACAGCAATATGTCGACATCTCGGCCGCCGGGGCCGAAGGCCGCTATGCCGACATTGCGGCCGCCGGGGATACCCAGGTTCTCGGGCAGCTCGATCGTGCGTACGCCTTCGGGCACGTCCGGGACCGGCGAGCCGTTGCCGACGACGACCACCTCGACGGGCCCGCCGTCCTGCTTGGCGACCGAGTCGAGCAGGGCCCGCAGCTCATCGGGCCGGTTGCCCATGGTGATGATGACGGCCCCGACCCGCATGGCCGTGCTCACTTCAGCCTGCTGGAGGCGAGGATGGACACCAGGTGCAGCAGGGTCTGCAGCAGGGCGATGCCGGCCAGGACCGCCACACCCAGCCGGGAGAAGAACAGGTCGCCGCGCACCTGGTCGACGATCGCCAGGACCAGGATCAGCAGGGACGCCTCGATGCCGAGGATCAGCCGGTGGAACTTGAACGCGGCGGCGGCACGGCGGGCCAGTGCCATGCCGGAGGACCGCATCTCGGACGCGGCCTCCTTGACCGGGGGCTTGCCCGCCTGGTGGCGGGCGACGCCGACGAGGTCGGTCTCGGCCTTGATGAGAATGGCACCGAGCGCGGCCAGGGTGCCGAGGAAGGCCCACAGCCAGTCGATACGGCCGCCGCCCCACAGGTCGGCGGCGCGCAGGCCGAAGCCGGTGAGCACCGCGGCGTCGGTCAGATAGGCGCCGACCCGGTCCAGGTAGACGCCGTTCAGCGAGTACTGCTTCTTCCAGCGGGCGATCTCGCCGTCGACGCAGTCCAGCAGCAGATACATCTGGACGCACACCACGCCGAGCACGGCGCCCGGGATCCCCGGCAGCAGAAGTGCCGGGGCCGCGAGCACGCCGAAGACGGTCATCAGGTACGTGAGCTGGTTGGGCGTGACCCTGGTGTTCACCAGGTAGCGGTCGACGCGCAGGGAGACCTCTCGCATGTAGAGGCGTCCCATCCAGTGCTCACCGCTGCGGCGGTCCTTCACCCCCGCGGGGTGGACGACCGGACGGAGTTCAGCTACCGATGGCCTTGACATAGTCGGCGTAGGTGTCCTTGATCTGGTTCGTCTTGAGGTCGAGGTGTTCGAGGATCGTGTAACGGCCGGGACGGGTCTCCGGGGCGAATTCCACGACGCGGACGAACTCGTCCACGCTGAAGCCGATCTCCTCCGGCAGCACCGGAAGCCCGTGCCGGCGCAGCACGTCGACCATGTACGCCGACTCCTCATGGGCGCCGCGCAGGTACATCGCGAAGGCCGCGCCCAGCCCGCACTGTTCGCCGTGGGCGGCCGCGCGCTTGGGGAACAGCAGGTCGAAGGCGTGGTTGATCTCGTGGCAGGAGCCGGAGGACGGGCGGGAGTCACCGGAGATCGACATCGAGATACCGCTGAGCACCAGCGCCTCGGCGAGCACCTGCAGGAACTCGTTCTCGCCGATACCGCCGGGGTGCCTGAGGACCGCCTCGCCGGCCTGCCGGGCCATGGCCGCGGCGAGACCGTCGATCTTCTCGCCGTTGACCCGGTTCGACAGCTCCCAGTCCGCGACCGCGTTGATGTTGGAGATCGCGTCACCGATGCCGGCCCGGACGAAGCGGGCCGGGGCCTCGCGGATCACGTCCAGGTCGATGACCACCGCGATGGGGTTCGGCACTCCGTAGGAGCCGCGCCCCGCGTCGTTGTCGAGCGTGGCGACCGGTGAGCACAGGCCGTCGTGCGCGAGGTTCGTCGGCACGGCGACCAAGGGCAGGCCGACACGGGCCGCGGCGAACTTGGCGCAGTCGATGATCTTGCCGCCGCCGAGGCCGACCACGGCGTCGTAGTGGCCGGACTTCATCTCGCCGGCCAGCCGGATCGCGTCGTCGAGGGTGCCGCCGTCGACCTCGTACCAGCTGGCGCCGGGCAACGAGGGGGCGATGCGCTCGCGCAGCTTGGTGCCGGAGCCACCGCTGACGGCGACGGCGAGCCGGCCGGACTGCGCGATGCGCTCGTCGGCGAGGACACCGGCCAGGTCGTCCAGGGCACCCGGGCGGATGTCCACGACGACCGGCGAGGGAATCAGCCGGGTCAGTAGCGGCACGCGATCTCCCGTCCCTTGGCGAGGTCGTCGTGGTTGTCGATCTCGACCCACTCGACGTCGCCGATCGGTGCCACGTCGATCCGGAAGCCGCGATTGACCAGCTCCTGGTACCCGTGCTCGTAGAACTGCTGGGGGTCCGTCTCCCAGACCGTCTTCAGCGCGTCGGCCAGCTCGGGGGCGGCGTCGCCCTCGATCAGGGTGACGCCGATGTACTCGCCGGTGGCCTCGGCCGGGTCCATCAGCTTGGTGATCTTCGTCATGCCCTTCTCGGGGCCGACGACGACCTTCATCTCCTCGTCCGCGAGGGACTTCACGGTGTCCAGCGCGAGGATGATCCGCTTGCCCTCGCCGCGAGCCGCGAGCAGTGTCTTCTCGACGGAGACCGGGTGCACGGTGTCGCCGTTGGCGAGGATCACGCCGTCCTTGAGGGCGTCACGGCCGCACCACAGGGAGTAGGCGTTGTTCCACTCCTCGGCCTTGTCGTTGTCGATGAGGGTGAGCTTGAGGCCGTACTTCTGCTCCAGGGCCGCCTTGCGCTCGTACACGGCCTCCTTGCGGTAGCCGACGATGATCGCGACCTCGGTCAGACCGACCTCGGCGAAGTTGGCGAGGGTCAGGTCGAGGACCGTGGGTTCGCCCTCTATGCCCGCGGGCCCCACCGGCACCAACGCCTTGGGCAGGGTGTCGGTATAGGGGCGCAGACGCCGGCCGGCGCCGGCCGCCAGCACGAGGCCGATCATGCGGGTTCTCCTTCGTCGTGTACGGCTGGGGCCCCTGCGGAGACCCAGAAACGGATGCTCTCGGCGAGCACCACGAGGGCGACGGCCACGGCGAGGACCGTGAGCGCGACCGTGAACTGCGAGGCGGTGAGCACCGCGGCCAGGACGGTGACGAGCAGCGTCCGCCCCTCGTGCCCCCCGATGACGCGCACCAGCCAGGCTGGGGGCGCTCCGGCGTTGCCGCGGATGCGGTACACCGTGTCGTAGTGATGGTAGGCGACGGCCGCCGCCAGGCCGAAAGCCGCAGGGAGAGCACCGTTCACCCCCGCTTTACCGGCGAGGGCGAGCACGGTGCCGTACTCGGCGGCCCGGAAGAAGGGCGGGACCAGCCAGTCGAGGGCGCCCTTGAGGGGGCGGGCCACGGCGAGGGCCGAGGTGAGGACGTAGGCCAGGGCGCCGATCACCGGCAGCACCGAGCCGTACCCGGAGAGGGCGGAGCAGACGACCACCGCGGCACCGCCCAGCAACGCCGCGGCGGGCACGGCGAGACCGGGCAGGCCCCGCGGTGCGACCCGCCCGAGGGCGTCCGCCAGTGGTCCGGAGTCGGCGAGGTCCGCCAGCGCCCGGGCGGCCCGGTCGGTGCGCCGGGCCTTGCGGGTCAGGGAGCGCAGCAAGCGCCCTGCCGTGGTGTAGGTCGCGGCGACGGCGCAGCCGACGAGCAGCGCGTAGAAGGTGATCCGCGGGGTGGTGGCCGCGGTGAGGACCGCGATCATCGCCCAGCGCTCGCCGATCGGCAGCACTATCATCCGCCGCATCCACACCGTCCAGCCGACGCTGTCGAGCTTGTCGGAGAGCGCGGCCGTGGGGCTGGTGTTGGCGGCGGCGTCGTGGTTGGCCTCGTTGAAGGAGAAGTCGACCACGTGCCGGCAGGTCTGCAGGACCATCGCGCCGAGGGCGAGGGCCCACACGTCGTCGCCGCCCCGGGCCGCCCCCAGCGCGAGGCCGGCGTAGTAGGCGTACTCCTTGGCCCGGTCGAAGGTGGCGTCGAGCCAGGCGCCGAGCGTGGAGTACTTCAGGGCGTAGCGGGCGAGCTGGCCGTCGGTGCAGTCCAGCACGAAGGAGGCGATCAGCAGTACGCCGGCCGCTATGAAGCCGACGCGCGTGCCCGTGGCCGCGCAGCCCGCCGCGATGAGCGCGGTGAGCAGCGAGGCGGTGGTGACCTGGTTCGGGGTCAGACCGTGGCGGGCGCACCAGCGGGCGATGTAGCGCGAGTAAGGGCTGATGAAGAAGGTGGTGAAGAAGCCGTCTCGGGACTTCACCGCCGACTTCAGGCGTACGGCCTCGTCGTCGACGGCGGCTACGGCCTGCCGTGCCTCGTTGCGGGCCTGCGGATCGGCGGGGACGGCGGCGACCAGGCTGCCGAGCTCCGGCCGGTGCACCTCGCGGCCGTCGGCGTCGAGGGCGGTGACGACGCGGTCGGTGAGGTGGTCCACGGCGAGCGCGGTGCCTCCGCCGACGGAGGTCTCGCGGGCCACGGCCCGGGTCAGCTCCTGCCGGGCGGCGGGCTGGGCGGTGACGGCGCCGGGGATGGCGGAGAGCGCGAAGCGCGGGTCGGTCAGGCCGAGGCGCAGGGTATGCCGGTGACCGACGAAGCGGGCGTCGACCAGGGCCACGCGGTCGCCGGCGGGCGCTGCGGCGAGCAGGGTCTCCGCCTCGGCGGCGTCCGCTGCCACCCGGACGTCGAAGCCGAGCGACCGCAGATCGTTCTCGAGGGACGATCCCGGGACCGGCTGACCCGTGACGATGGCGGTCGACAACCGAACTCACTCCCTGGGTGCCGGCGCGAGCGCCGGTCTCTTGCGTGGTGGGGCGCCCTGTCAGCGGCACCCGGGCGGCATGTCGGCAGAGGCTATCCGATGGGCGGGAGCCCCTGTTCACCGGCCGTTCACGGCCCGGCCCACGGGGCCTGCCCCGGCCTTTGCCGCGATCATCATCGGGGATCCGGGGCCCGCCCCACAAACCCATGGGCACAGACCCGGGCAACCGGGACACCCGGCGCGTCGGCACCTCGGCATAGGGTGAACGACCATGACGTGGCTGATCACCGGCGGAGCCGGATACATCGGGGCACATGTGGCACGGGCCATGGCCGGCGCCGGGGAGAGCGTCGTGGCCCTGGACGATCTGTCGGCGGCGGTGCCCGCCCGGCTGCCCGCGGACGTCCCGCTGGTCGAGGGCTCGACACTGGACGGGGCCCGGCTGAAGCGGGTCTTCGCCGAGTACGACGTCACGGGCGTCGTCCACCTCGCGGCGCGCAAGCAGGTCGCCGAGTCGGTGGCGCAGCCCATCCGGTACTACCGGGAGAACGTCGGCGGTCTGGCCACGCTACTGGACGCGGTCGCCGGGGCGGGGATCGACCGCCTGGTGTTCTCCTCGTCGGCGGCGGTGTACGGCAACCCGGACGTGGACCTGATCACCGAGGACACCCCGTGTGCGCCGGTGAACCCCTACGGCGAGACCAAGCTGGCCGGTGAGTGGCTGGTGCGGGCGGCCGGAAAGGCGCACGGAATCTCCACGGTGTGCCTGCGCTATTTCAACGTGGCGGGCGCGGCGGCGCCGGAGCTCGCGGACACCGGCGTGTTCAACATCGTGCCGATGGTCTTCGACCGGCTCACCCGCGACGAGGCCCCGCGGATCTTCGGTGCCGACTACCCGACGCCGGACGGCACCTGCGTCCGGGACTACATCCACGTGTCCGATCTCGCCGAGGCCCACCTCGCCGCGGCGCGCCGGCTCGCCGACGGGGGCCTGTCCGGTGATCTGACGCTCAACATCGGGCGGGGCGAGGGCGTCTCGGTGCGCGAGCTGATCACGGTCATCGGGGAGGTCTCCGGGGACCGCCGGGAGCCGGTGGTGGAGGCGCGCAGGCCGGGGGACGCGCCGCGCGCGGTCGCGTCGGCCGAGCGGGCCGCCGAGCAGCTTGGCTGGCGGGCCCGGCGCGGGGTCCAGAAGATGGTCGCCTCGGCCTGGCAGGGCTGGCGGCTGCATCACGGCGGCCGGGCCGGGGATGCACCGAGGGTGCGCCGGGGCTGAGCCGCACCCGTCCTGACCTGCGGAACGTTTCCGCAGGTCAGGGCACATGACAACGGTGTTCAGTGCCGCGTTGCCCCATACCCCCCACCCGTAGTTCACTGGGCCGAGCCGGACGGATACGGAAGGGCGGATGTCATGGGGGCAGGGCACGACCACGGGCACGCGCACAGCCATGCGCCGCCCACGGCGACGGCAGCGGCCGCGTACCGGGGCCGGCTGCGGATCGCGCTGGGCATCACGCTCACGATCATGGTGGTGGAGATCGTCGGCGGTCTGGTCGCGGACTCGCTCGCGCTGATCGCGGACGCGGCGCACATGGCGACCGACGCGGTGGGTCTCGGCATGGCCCTGCTCGCGATCCACTTCGCCAACCGCCCGCCGAGCACCAACCGCACCTTCGGCTACGCCCGCGCCGAGATCCTCGCCGCCCTGGCCAACTGCGTGCTGCTGCTCGGGGTCGGCGGATACGTCCTGTACGAGGCGATCCAGCGGTTCGTGACGCCCGCGGAGACCCGTGGCGGCCTGATGATCGTGTTCGGTCTGATCGGCCTGCTGGCGAACTCGGTCTCGCTGACCCTGCTGATGCGCGGGCAGAAGGAGAGCCTGAACGTGCGCGGCGCCTTCCTGGAGGTCGCCGCGGACGCGCTGGGCTCGTTCGCGGTGCTGGTGTCGGCGGCGGTGATCCTGACCACCGGGTGGCAGGGCGCCGACCCGGTCGCCTCGCTGGTCATCGGCGTGATGATCGTGCCCAGGACGCTGAAACTGCTGCGCGAGACGCTGGACGTGCTGCTGGAGGCGGCACCGAAGAACGTCGACATGGCCGAGGTGCGGGCGCACATCCTGGCGCTGGACGGCGTGGAGGACGTACACGACCTGCACGCATGGACGATCACCTCCGGGATGCCGGTGCTGTCGGCGCATGTGGTGGTCAGCTCGGACGTGCTGAGCGCCGTCGGCCACGAGAAGCTGCTGCACGAGCTGCAGGGCTGCCTCGGCGACCACTTCGACGTGGCGCACTGCACCTTCCAGCTGGAGCCGAGCGGGCACGCCGAGCACGAGGCGCGGCTGTGCCACTGACGGGACGCACGGGCGTTCTGCACCCGCCCCGGACGGTTCTGTGATCTCCGGACCGGGCACGATGATCTACCGGGTCCGCCTTCCGGTGCCGCGCCGCGCGCCGACGTGCCGGGAAGTGCCGGGAGTGCCGGATTCGTACGGCAGACTTGGGGTGCGAAGACCGAGGCGAAGGATGGGTATGCCGATCACACCTGCCAGCGCGACGCACAGCTCGTCGAATGGCACCGCAGAGGCGATTTTGCTGGAACTGGTCGACGAGAAGGGTGTGACGATCGGCACGGCGGAGAAGCTCGCCGCGCACCAGCCGCCGGGACAGTTGCACCGCGCGTTCTCGGTGTTCCTCTTCGACGAACAGGGCCGGCTGCTGCTCCAGCAGCGGGCGCTCGGCAAGTACCACTCCCCCGGTGTGTGGTCCAACACCTGCTGCGGCCATCCGTACCCGGGTGAGGCGCCGTTCGCCGCGGCGGCCCGGCGCACATACGAGGAGCTCGGCGTGTCGCCCTCGCTGCTGGCGGAGGCGGGCACGGTCCGCTACAACCACCCCGACCCCGCCTCGGGCCTGGTCGAGCAGGAGTACAACCACCTGTTCGTCGGCCTGGTGCAGGCACCGCCCGCACCGGACGCCGAGGAGGTCGCCCAGACCGTCTTCGTGACGGCCGCCGAGCTGGCCGAGCGCCACGCCCGCGATCCCTTCTCGGCCTGGTTCATGACGGTCCTGGACGCAGCTCGCCCGGCGATCAGAGAGCTGACGGGCCCGTCCACGGGCTGGTGACCCACCCACGACAACGCCTGCGGCACGGCGACAGCGCCGGCGGGCCTGCGATGCACCACCCGCGCCGACCCGCCAGCCACGCAGCCTTACCGGCCTGCGACTCAGTAGCCCGCCGGCCTCGGGGGCACGACAGCCTCACCGGCCTCGGGGCCACGCAGCCCCGCTGCCCGCGACGTCGTCACACACACCGACCTGCGGTCTCACGGCCTCACCGGCCTGCAGCGCCACGACAGCCCCGCCGACCGGCGAAGCCACACAGCCTCACCGGCCTCGGGGCCACGCAGCCCCGCTGCCCGCGACGTCGTCACACACACCGACCTGCGGTCTCACGGCCTCACCGGCCTGCAGCGCC
>NZ_JBVIJE010000003.1:60401-217060 GCF_055581585.1 Streptomyces sp. NPDC031426 | reverse complement strand
GCCACGACAGCCCCGCCGACCGGCGAAGCCACACAGCCTCACCGGCCTCGGGGCCACGCACGCTCACCGGCCTGCGGCTCGGCAGCCTCGCCCGTCTCGGGGGCACGGCAGCTTCGCCGGCCTGCGCGTCCCCGCGCACACGGGCTTGCGGGTGCCACGCAGCCTCGCCGGCCCGCGGTTGAGCACCCTTGACGGCCTCGGGACCACGGTGCTCTCGCCGCCTGCGAGGTCGTCGCGCGCACCAGCCTGCGGTCTCACGGCCTCACCGGCCTGCAGCGCCACGACAGCCCCGCCGACCGGCGAAGCCACACAGCCTCACCGGCCTCGGGGCCACACACGCTCACCGGCCTGCGGCTCGGCAGCCTCGCCCGTCTCGGGGGCACGGCAGCTTCGCCGGCCTGCGCGTCCCCACGCACACCGGCTTGCGGGGCCACGCAGCCTCGCCGGCCTGCGGTTGAGCACCCTTGGCGGCCTCGGGACCACGGTGCTCTCGCCGCCTGCGAGGTCGTCGCGCGCACCAGCCTGCGGTCTCGCCGGCCTGCAGCGCTACCGCAGTCCTGTGGGACCACGCAGTCTCACCGGCCGCGGGTCAACACCCTCGCCGGCCTCGGGCCACGGCGGTCCGTCGGCCTGTGGTTCGACGCCCACGCCGGCCTGGGGGCACGGCGACCTCGTCGTCTGCGGGTGGCAGTCGCGGGGTGAAGCCGGGTTACGGCAACGTGGCGGGCTTGAGGGGTAGGGCGGCCCAGATGACCTTGCCGCCGCTCGCGGTGTGCTCCACGTCGACCGTCCCGCCCGCCTCCCGCGCCACCTCGCGGACCAGCAGCAGGCCCCGGCCACCGGTCTGGCCGTGGTCGGCCTCCAGGGCGGTCGGACGGTAGGGATGGTTGTCCTCCACGGACACCCGCACCCACTCGGCTCCGACGGCGACCTCCACGGCCAGCATCGGCGACAGCAGCGCCGCGTGCCGGACCGCGTTGGTGACCAGCTCCGAGACGATCAGCAGCAGGCCGTACACCAGCTCGTCGGAGACCGGCACGCCCTGGCGCAGCAGCAGGTCCCGTACGGCATGCCGGGCCTGCGGGACCGAGGCGTCCACCGCGGCGGCAGTGAACCGCCAGACGCCTTCGTACGGCAGTGGATCGGGCAGCCGCTCGGCGCCCCCCGCTGGGCGCGGGCCGTCCCCGCGCCCGTGGTTGTCCATCGTCCGGTCGCCACCCTCGCGCTCGATTGTCACCACACGTCGAGTGTTGGTAACGATCCGCTCAGGCCCCTAGGACTGAACACAAGTCAGCGGGTATCGAACGGTTTCTGACCGAGTGCGTATGACACGGTCACGTGTGGGACTGTTCCTGTCGCCCGGACGCCGGTTCGCGAACTAGTCGGGTCGTACGGGTTTGGGACTGCCCCTACTCGGAGACGAGCCCGACGACACGCCGCCCGCCGTAACCGGTGGCCACGAGGGCGAGGCCGTCGAAGAGCAGGGCGAGCGAGAGGAAGGCGCCGATGACGTACTGGCTGCTGCTCGGCCAGGAGGCGAGGACCAGGATCCCCAGCAGCAGGTCGAAGGCGCCGAGCAACAGCGTCCAGCCCAGCTGCGGTCCGCGCACGACCAGGCCGCCGACCAGCCGGAAGAGGCCCGCGGAGAGGAACAGCAGCGCGGCGAACATGGTGAGCGCGGCCGCCGCGGCGTGCGGCAGACGGATGACGACGACACCGGCCGCGATGTTCAGGGCGGCGACGATGACACCGAGCCAGAAGAAGCTGGTGCCACGGGCCTGGATCGCGTGCACCAGACCGACGATCCCGCCGATCAGCAGCAGCCAGCCGAACAACAGCATCGAGGTGAGCGTGGCGACCCCGGCGTAGACGAGTCCGACGATCCCGGCGAGCACGAGGAGCACACCGAGCACGGTGAGCAGGCTGAAGCCGCGGTGGAGTTTCGTCGCGCTGTCTCCGCGTGTGCCGGCCCTGGCCATCGCCGCCTCCTCGGTCCACGCCGCTTACCGCTCCCTCCCTCTTTGTCCCCATTGGGTAGGTTTCGTAACGCACCGCACCTGCCAAACCCGCGCTGTCCGTGCCCATCGGACCCCCCGATACGATCCGCGCATGGAGCCCCAGCTGTCGCACCGCACCGAAGGCGCTGTCGCCACCGTCGTCATCGGCAACCCGGCCAAGCGCAACGCCATGACCGCCGCGATGTGGCGGGCCCTCCCGCCGCTGCTGGACGAGCTGGCGCGGGACCCGGGCGTACGGGCGCTGGTGCTCACCGGTGAGGGCGGAACCTTCTGCGCGGGCGCGGACATCAGCACGCTCCAGGGCTCCCCCGAGGAGGCACAGCGACTCGCCGTGGCCGCCGAGGAGGCGCTCGCCGCGTTCCCCAAGCCGACCCTGGCCGCCGTGCGCGGGCACTGCGTGGGCGGCGGGGCACAGCTCGCCGCGGCCTGCGATCTACGGCTGGCGGAGGAGGGCGCGCTGTTCGGAGTGACTCCGGCGCGGCTCGGCATCGTCTATCCGGCCTCGTCGACCCGCCGCCTGGTGTCGCTGGTGGGCCCGGCCACCGCCAAGTACCTGTTGTTCACGGCCGAGTTGATCGACGCCGGGCGGGCGCTCGGCACCGGGCTCGTGGACGAGGTGCTGCCGGAGGGCGAACTGGACAAGCGGGTCGCGGAGTTGGCCCGGATCCTGGTCTCCCGCTCGCAGCTGACCCAGGCCGCCGCGAAGGAGTTCGCGGGCGGCCGTACCGACCGGGACGCCCACTGGGTGCGGACGGCGCGCGGCAATCCCGACACCGCGGAAGGGGTCTCCGCGTTCCTGGAGCGCCGGCAGCCGCGGTTCACATGGAGCGTGTCTACGTCAGGATGAAACGGCTCCGCGCCCGCAACCGCTCGACGAGATGGGCGGGGGCCTTGTCCGGGGAGCCGGTGGCGTAGGGCGGCCGCGGGTCGTACTCCGTGGCGAGCTGGAGAGCCTGGGCGTGTTCGTCGCCGGCGATGCGGCCGGCCAGGGTGAGGGCCATGTCGATGCCGGCGGAGACACCGGCTGCGGTGACGTACTTTCCGTCCGCCACGACCCGCTCCTCGGCCGGCTCGGCACCGAACCGCTTCAGCTGGTCGAGCGCCAGCCAGTGCGAGGTCGCGCGCCGGCCGTCCAGCAGGCCCGCGGCGGCCAGCAGCAGCGAGCCCGTGCACACCGAGGTGGTCCAGGTGCTGGCCGCGTCGACGTCGCGCAGCCAGTCCAGCAGCGGACGGTGCTCCATGAGGTCGCTCTGCCCCGGGCCGCCCGGGACGATCACCAGGTCCGGCCGGGTGACCTCGGCCAGCGGCCGGTCGGCGACGACCCCGAGCGCACGGGTGTCGGTGCGGACGGGACCGGTGCGCTCGGCGACGAACACGGTCTCGGCACCGGGGAGGCGGGAGAGGATCTCGTAGGGGCCGACGGCGTCGAGGGCGGTGAACCGGTCATAGACGACGATGGCGATCTGCATGGCGTGTCCCTTCGTGGGGTCGATGGGGCCCAGGTGGGCTGAGCGGCCGCGAACGTCCGTGCTGAAGCCGTTGCGCGGGCGCGGCGGAGTATCAGGGGCGATGGGGGGCCTCGACGGGCCAGGGCGGATGCGGGCGTCCGTCGGCGATGGCCGGTCCAGTGGGCCGTCACCGGGCGCAGAACGCCGGTGTCGGTGGCCGGGCTCAGTGGGCCACGGCCGGGCGGAAGCGGCGACGGTATTCGGCCGGGGGTGTGGCGAGAGCCTTGACGAAGGCGCGGCGCATGGCCTCGGGGGTGCCGTAACCGCTGGCGCGGGCGACCTCCTCGATGTTGTCGGGGGTGTCCTCCAGCAGGCGGCGGGCGTGTTCCAGGCGGACGCGGTCGACGTAGCGGCCCGGGGTCATACCGGTCTCCTCGCGGAAGGCTCGGGCGAAGTGGCGAGGTGAAAGGCGGGCGCGGGCGGCTAGCGCGTCGATCGTCAGGTCGCCGCCCGGATGCTCGGCGATCCAGCGCTGGACCTCCCGCAGCGGTGCGCGCTGCGCGGTCTGCGCGGCGAGCTGGGCGCTGAACTGCGCCTGGTTTCCGGGCCGGCGCAGGAACACCACCAGGTGCCGGGCGACGGCGAGCGCGACGTCCCGGTCCAGGTCCTCCTCGACCAGGGCGAGGGCCAGGTCGATGCCGGAGGTCACCCCGGCCGAGGTGGCGACGTGCCCGTCCCGGACATAGATCGGCTCCGGATCCACGGCGACCGCCGGGTGGTCGCGGGCGAGCTTGTCGCAGTAGGCCCAGTGGGTCGTCGCCCGGCGGCCGTCGAGGAGTCCGGCGGCGGCGACCAGGATGGCGCCTGTGCACACCGAGACCAGGCGCGGGACCCGCGGTCCGCGGGCACGCAGCCAGTCGATCACCCGGGGGTCGGGGTGGCGCGTGCCCTCGCCGCCGGGCACCAGCAGGGTGTGCGGGTCGGCGGCGGCGGTGAGTGCCTCGTCCGGTACGAGGGTCAGGCCGCTGGAGGTGCGCACCGGGCCGCCGTCCAGCGAGGCCGTACGGACCCGGTAGGTGCCCGGCGTGTGCCTCTCGGCGCCCGCGAACACCTCGAGCGGCCCGGTGACGTCGAGGCTCTGGACGCCGTCGAAGACGACGAAGAGGAGGGTCCGCCGGTGGGCCGTTTCCTCGATTGGCTGCGTCATGCCCTCGATTCTTCGCCTGCGGGAGCGTGGCCGCAATGACGTGTTTCCCACCTTTTCTGCCATGCCCGGCGCCGTCCGCGGCGCACGGGCGGGCGGCGTCCGAGGTACCCGGTGACGAACACCCGATCCGGTGAGAACGGAGGACTTGCGTGTTCAGTGCCCTCGCAGACGTACTGCGCCAGATCGGCGGGGCCGTCACCACGGTGGTCACGCTGCCGTTCCGGGCGCTCGCCCGGCTGTTCGGCGGGCCCTCGTCCGACCGCGCGCGGGAGCCGGGCCTGAAATACGGCCCGCCGGCCCGGCGGCCCGCCGAGGTGCCGCCCTGATCCCCGGTTGTCGGTGTCACCTGCCACAATTGCCGCGCAACCTCAGTCGAGAAGGCGGTACGGGATCGTGACGACACCGGGATCCATCGGAGCAGGATCCATCGAAGGCAGGATCGCCGAGGAACTCGGCGTACGGGAGCGGCAGGTGAAGGCCGCGGTGGAACTGCTCGACGGCGGTTCGACGGTGCCCTTCATCGCCCGCTACCGCAAGGAAGCGACCGAGATGCTCGACGATGCGCAGCTGCGCACGATCGAGGAGCGGCTGCGGTATCTGCGGGAGCTGGAGGAGCGGCGTACGGCGATCCTGGAGTCGGTGCGCGAGCAGGGCAAGCTGACCGAGGAGCTGGAGTCCCGCATCCGCGGCGCCGAGACCAAGGCGCGGCTGGAGGACATCTACCTCCCGTACAAGCCCAAGCGCCGCACCAAGGCGCAGATCGCGCGCGAGGCGGGCCTGGAGCCGCTGGCGGAGGGCCTGCTGGGTGACCCGACGGTGGAGCCGCTCGCGGCCGCCGCCGCGTTCGTGGACGCCGACAAGGGCGTCGCCGACCCGCAGGCCGCGCTGGAGGGCGCGCGGGCGATCCTCACCGAGCGGTTCTCGGAGGACGCCGACCTGATCGGCGAGCTGCGCGAGCGCATGTGGGTGCGCGGGCGGCTGGCCGCGAAGGTGCGCGAGGGCAAGGAGGAGGCGGGCGCGAAGTTCGCCGACTACTTCGACTTCGCCGAGCCGTTCACCGAGCTGCCCTCGCACCGGATCCTGGCGATG
Source organism: Streptomyces sp. NPDC031426 (assembly GCF_055581585.1). NCBI lineage: Bacteria > Bacillati > Actinomycetota > Actinomycetes > Kitasatosporales > Streptomycetaceae > Streptomyces > Streptomyces sp. NPDC031426. The sequence continues at coordinate 211,298 of NZ_JBVIJE010000003.1, read as the reverse complement.
CTGCGCGGCGAGAAGGAGGAGGTCCTGGACCTCGCCCTGGAGCCGGAGGAGCCGGCCCAGTCCCCATCGGTTCCGTCGTCGTACGAGGGCATCGTCGCGAACCGGTTCGGGATCGCCGACCGGGGCCGCCCCGCCGACAAGTGGCTGACGGACACCGTCCGCTGGGCCTGGCGCACCCGCATCCTGGTCCACCTCGGCATCGATCTGCGGCTGCGGCTGCGGACGGCCGCCGAGGACGAGGCGGTGAACGTCTTCGCGGCGAACCTGCGCGATCTGCTGCTGGCCGCCCCGGCCGGCACCCGCTCGACGCTGGGCCTGGACCCCGGTTTCCGTACGGGCGTGAAGGTCGCCGTGGTCGACGCGACCGGCAAGGTCGTCGCCACGGACGTGATCTATCCGCACGTCCCGGCCAACAAGTGGGACGAGGCGATCGCCAAGCTCGCGAGGCTCGCCGAGGAGCACGCGGTCGAGCTGGTCGCGATCGGCAACGGCACGGCCTCCCGCGAGACCGACAAGCTCGCCGCCGAACTGATCTCCAGGCACCCGGAGTTGAAGCTCACCAAGGTGATGGTGTCCGAGGCGGGCGCGTCGGTGTACTCGGCCTCGCAGTACGCCTCGCAGGAGCTGCCGGACATGGACGTGTCGCTGCGCGGCGCGGTCTCCATCGCCCGTCGGCTGCAGGACCCGCTGGCCGAGCTGGTGAAGATCGACCCGAAGTCGATCGGCGTCGGCCAGTACCAGCACGACCTGTCCGAGGTGAAGCTGTCCCGCTCGCTGGACGCGGTCGTGGAGGACTGTGTGAACGGCGTCGGCGTGGACGTCAACACCGCGTCCGTGCCGCTCCTGTCGCGGGTGTCGGGCATCTCCTCCGGTCTCGCCGAGAACATCGTGGCGCACCGGGACGCCAATGGCCCGTTCAAGTCCCGGTCCGAGCTGAAGAAGGTGGCGCGGCTCGGCCCGAAGGCGTACGAGCAGTGCGCGGGCTTCCTGCGCATCCGGGGCGGCGACGACCCGCTGGACGCCTCCAGCGTGCACCCCGAGGCCTACCCGGTGGTCCGCCGCATGGTGAAGACCACCGGCCAGGAGGTCGCCTCCCTGATCGGCAACACCGGTGTGCTGCGCTCGCTGAGGCCCGCCGACTTCGTGGACGACACGTTCGGTCTGCCGACCGTGACGGACATCCTGAAGGAGCTGGAGAAGCCGGGCCGCGACCCGCGTCCCGCGTTCAAGACGGCCACCTTCAAGGAGGGCGTGGAGAAGATCTCCGACCTGTCCGCCGGGATGATCCTGGAGGGCGTGGTGACGAACGTGGCCGCGTTCGGCGCGTTCGTGGACGTCGGCGTCCACCAGGACGGCCTGGTGCATGTCTCCGCGATGTCCAAGACGTTCGTCAAGGACCCGCGCGATGTCGCCAAGCCGGGTGACATCGTCAAGGTGAAGGTCCTCGACGTGGACATCCCGCGCAAGCGGATCGCGCTGACCCTGCGCCTGGACGACGAGGCCGCGCCGCAGGGACAGGGCGGCGGCCGGCAGCAGCGCGGGGGCGGCGCCCGGCCGCCCCAGCAGCGGCAGGGCGGCGGCCAGGGCCGGCGCGAGGCCCGTGGCGGCGACCGGGGTGGCGACCGCGACCGGGGCGGCCGCCAGGCCCCGCCGCCCGCGAACAGCGCCATGGCCGACGCACTGCGCCGCGCGGGCCTGCTCGATCCGAAGAAGCGGTGACCCTGCGGGGCTTGGGCCGCATCCCCGCAGGCTCCGCCCCGGGGACAGGTCTTCCCACCCGCGCATCCGTCACGGCCGGCTGAAAGGGCACCCTCCTCACGGGGGTGCCTTCGTCCAGGGCGTCCCGCACGCGCCCTCGCCGGGCGACCTCAGGCGGGGGCGTCTCCCGGCCGGCCGGTCAGGAGGCGCTCCAGGTCCCGCAGGTCCTTGCCGATGGACGAGCGGACCTTTCTGGCCATGACGGGGGCGGCGAGCCGGTAGAGGGGGCCGGCGTCGCCCCGGACCCGGATGCGGGCCAGGGTGCCCTGCGGGTGCGCGTCGAAGGAGTAGGTGACGTGCATCGGCATGGGCTCCGCCACGGACACCATGTCGAGCAGCCGTGGCGGGTCGTACGCGGCGACGCGCAGGACGTAGTCGATACGCCTGCCGAGGAAGTGGGCGGTGCGGGTGACCTCGGCGCCGACGCCGAAGCCGCCCGTGGGCGCCTGTCCGGTCAGTTCCGCCGTACGGATGCCCTGGGTCCACTCCGGGTCGTGGCGCCAGTCCATGGCGTACGCCGCCACCCGCTCGGGCGGCAGCCCGATGACCCGCTCCGCCGTCTCGTCGATCGTCATGCCCGGCCTACTTTCCTGCAGGTCTGCGCCCTCTGGCCGCCCACCCGGGGTGCGGGGCGCTAGCGCTCCGTGACCTTCCCGTCCGCCACTTCCAGCCGCCGGGTCACGCGGACCGCGTCCAGCATGCGCCGGTCGTGGGTGACCAGGAGCAGGGTGCCGTCGTAGGCGTCGAGGGCGGACTCCAGCTGTTCGATGGCGGGCAGGTCGAGATGGTTCGTGGGCTCGTCCAGGACGAGGAGGTTCACTCCCCGGCCCTGGAGCAACGCCAGGGCGGCGCGGGTACGCTCGCCCGGCGAGAGGGTCCCGGCCGGGCGCAGCACATGGTCGGACTTCAGGCCGAACTTGGCGAGCAAGGTGCGGACCTCCACCTGCTCGGTGTCGGGGACGGCCGCGCAGAAGGCGTCCAGCAGGGTCTCGGTGCCGTGGAAGAGCTTGCGGGCCTGGTCGACCTCGCCCACCAGGACGCCCGAGCCGAGCGCCGCATGCCCGGAGTCGAGCGGGACACGGCCGAGCAGCGCGCCGAGCAGGGTGGACTTGCCGGCACCGTTGGCCCCGGTGACCGCGACCCGGTCCGCCCAGTCGATCTGCAGGGACACCGGCCCGAAGGTGAAGTCGCCGCGCCGGACCTCGGCGTCCCGCAGGGTCGCCACGACCGCTCCGGAGCGCGGGGCGCACGCGATCTCCATGCGCAGTTCCCACTCCTTGCGTGGCTCCTCGACCGCGTCCAGGCGCTCGATCATCCGCTGGGTCTGCCGCGCCTTGGCCGCCTGCTTCTCGCTCGCCTCGCTGCGGAACTTGCGGCCGATCTTGTCGTTGTCGTTGCCGGCCTTGCGCCGGGCGTTCTTCACGCCCTTGTCCATCCAGGCCCGCTGCATCTGCGCACGGTCCTGGAGGGCGGCCCTCTTGTCGGCGTACTCCTCGTAGTCCTCGCGCGCGTGCCGGCGGGCGACCTCGCGCTCCTCCAGATAGGCCGCGTAGCCACCGCCGTAGAGGTTGATCTGCTGCTGGGCCAGGTCGAGTTCGAGGACCTTGGTGACCGTGCGGGTGAGGAACTCGCGGTCGTGGCTGACGACGACCGTGCCGGCGCGCAGGCCGGTGACGAAGCGCTCCAGGCGCTCCAGGCCGTCGAGGTCGAGGTCGTTGGTGGGCTCGTCCAGGAGGAAGACGTCGTAGCGGGACAGCAGGAGCGAGGCGAGCCCGGCGCGGGCCGCCTGGCCGCCGGACAGTGCGGTCATCGGCTGGTCCAGGTCGACGGCGAGACCGAGCGAGTCGGCGACTTCCTCCGCGCGCTCCTCCAGGTCGGCGCCGCCGAGGCCGAGCCAGCGCTCCAGCGCGGTCGCGTAGGCGTCGTCGGCACCGGGTGACCCGTCCACGAGCGCCTGAGTGGCCTCGTCCATGACGCGCTGGGCCTCGGCGACTCCCGTACGACGGGCGAGGAACTCCCGGACGGTCTCGCCCGGCCTGCGCTCCGGCTCCTGCGGCAGATGACCGACGGTCGCGGTCGGCGGGGACAGCCGCAGCTCACCCTGTTCGGGCGGGGTGAGTCCGGCGAGCAGCTTCAGCAGGGTGGACTTGCCCGCGCCGTTGGCACCGACGAGACCGATCACGTCGCCGGGCGCGACGACGAGGTCCAGCCCGGAGAAGAGGGAACGGTCACCGTGCCCGGCGGCGAGGTTCTTGGCGACGAGGGTGGCAGTCATCAGGACGCCGATCCTAATGGGCCGGACACCCACACCTCAGCCCTGTTTCCCGGTGGGGCCGCCTGCCCCTCAGCCCCGCGCCCCTCCGCCGACCGGTGCCGTGAGCACGCCTCCCGTCGTGCGGGCGACGACGTACGCCTCCCCCTTGACCGCCTTCGGGTCCAGCGCGACGCGGTGCCGGCCGGGCTCCAGGACGCCGTCGAACACCTCACGGGTGTGGGTGCGGTAGAGCCGGTCGAGGCGGTAGGCGGTGATCCGTACACGACAGGCCGAGGTCACCTCGACGTCCGCGGCGCCGTCCGCGGCGGCCAGCCCCACGAGCCGGCGCTGCGGCAGCGGGCTTCGGTCGAGGGCGTACTCGATCTGGGCGACCAGCAGCGGCACGATCGGGGCCAGGCCGTCCACGCGGGCGATGTCGATCCCGGCGCGCTCGAAGGCCTCCAGTACGGCGGCCCGGTCGGCCACCCCGACCGCACGGCCGAAGGCGACCGCGCCGTAACCGCGCAGTTCCTCGGCGGGGACGGCCCGGGCGTCCTGGGTGATGTCGGCGCCGATCCCGATGGAGCGCAGCGCGGCGGCCAGCTTGGCCAGGACCGCGACCCGGGCGCCGATCAGCAGCACCCGTCGACGGGGCGCGCAGGAGCCCGCCATCAGCTCGCCGAGTGCGGCGCGGTACTCGGCGCCCCGGAAGCGGAACGGCCCTATGCCGTGGTAGCCGTTCAGCTCCAGGTCGGCGTGCTCGTTCGTCTGCCAGGCGAAGTCCCGCCAGACGTAGTCCTCGCCGTCGCGCTCGATGACGGCGGTGACCGCCCCGCAGGCCAGATCCGCGCAGTCGGGGCAGCCGTAGATGACGAACCGGCCGTCCGGGAGCGGCGGTTCGGCCTCCAGGAGCAGGGCGCGCACCTGCTCGGTGAAGATGGCGGGCGGTATGTCCGAGGCGAGCGGGGAGACCGCGTCGAGGTCGGACAGCCGGAACAGCAGCGGGCGGCCGTCCACGACGAAGTCCACGAAGTCGCGGTGGACCTGGTAGCCGCCGTCGGCGAGCACACCGCCGGCGCGGATCGCCGGTGCCAGGCCGAAGGTCGCGTATGCGGCAGACATGCTGTGAGTATCCCCACACCGGCACGGATGTGAGCGCAGCATGACAGGGTCTTCCGGACAGGGCCTATCGTCCTGGCGTGAACAGCGAGCCGAGTGACGAAGTGATCGTGGTCGGGAGCGGGATCGCCGGGCTGACGACGGCCGTGGTCCTGGCGGAGTCCGGGCGCCGGGTACGGGTGTGGGCGCGGGAGCCCGCCGAGCGTACGACCTCGGCGGTCGCCGGCGGCCTGTGGTGGCCGTACCGCATCGAACCCGAGCCTCTGGTCGGCGCGTGGGCGCTCGCGTCCCTCGCCGTGTACGAGGAGCTGGCGGACCGGCGGGACGAAACGGGCGTACGCCTGGTCGACGGCGTACACCGGGGGATCCGGCTGGACGAACTGGGCGCCTGGGCGGGCCGGGTGCCGGGACTGCGGGCGGTGGCCGACGGTCTCGCGGCGCGGCTGCCGGTGATCGACATGCCGGTGCATCTGGCATGGCTGCGGGAGCGGCTGGCGAAGGCCGGAGGCGTGGTCGAGGGGCGCGAGGTGACCGACCTCGCCGCGGTGCCCGCGCGGGTCGTGGTCAACTGCGCGGGTCTGGGCGCGCGTTCGCTGGTGCCGGATCCCGCGGTGCGTCCGGTGCGCGGGCAGTTGGTGGTCGTGGAGAACCCGGGGATCACGACCTGGTTCACCTCCGTCGACCACTCCTCCGCCGCGTCCACGTACGTCATCCCGCAGCCGGGCGGGCTGCTGCTCGGCGGTACGGCGGAGGAGGACGACTGGTCACTCGACCCGGACCCGGCCACCGCCGCGGCGATCGTGGCCCGGTGCGCGGCGGTCCACCCGGCGATCGCGCAGGCGCGCGTGCTGGACCACCGGGTGGGGCTGCGGCCGGCCCGGGACGCGGTACGACTGGAACGGCAGCCGCTGCCCGACGGACGCCTGCTGGTGCACAACTACGGGCACGGCGGCGCCGGGATCACGGTGGCGTGGGGGTGTGCGCGGGAGGCGGCCGGGCTGGCGTTCCCAGCCGCCTGACCGGGCACCCGCGCGGCGGTCGGGACGGCGGGTGCTTGCCCGCGCCTGCGGGGTGCCGGTGCCTGGCAGCCGATGGCGCTGCGGCTCAGGTCAGTTCGCCGGAACGTGCTGCGCGGCGTGCGGTGCTCGGACGCCGGTCGGCCGTGCCGGGGCAGGGGCCATGGCCGGCGTACCGCTGGTGGCCCGGGCGAACGCCGGCGCCCCGCCGACCAGCGGGAGCGCAGCCGTCGTACCCGACAGGGACACCGTGAGGGCCGGCTTGGTGGACGGCGGGTCGATGAGGTCCTTGTCCGTGCCCGCGATGATCAGGGCCAGCCGGTGCCCCTCGGGAACGACGTGGTCGGTGGCCGCGAGACGAAGAGTCATCGTGTAAGCCCTGCCCGGGGTGAGCGGGACGCCCTTGCCGAGCGAGGCGTAGTGGCCGAGGTCGGCCCAGCCGCGGCTGAACACCGTGTAGTCGACCTTGGCCGTCTTGGCCGCCGTCTCCTTGAAGCAGGCGCTGTCCCCGGTCGTGCTCTCGCCCCAGCAGGTGCGGTTGCTGAGCGTGGTGATGCCTTCCGCGGCGTCCGCGTAGTCGCGGATGGTGTCCGGACCGAGATCGACCAGGACGGCCGACAGGTGGGCCGAGGTGGTCGAAGGTGTCGCGGTCACCGTCACCGTGGTCGAACCGGACAGGCGCAGGTCGCGGGTGAGCGGCGCGGTGAGGAAGCCGGTCTTCTCCGGGGTGGGCGTGGTCAGGTGGGCCGCCCAGTCGGTCTCGCTCAGCTTCGGGTCGTCGGTGAAGGTCTCGGTGCCGGTGGCCGGGTGCAGGCCGAGCGTGCCGACGCCCGCCTGGGTGCCGGGAGCCGGGTGGAGAACGGTGGTGCGGGTGGTCTGCGGGGGCCAGACGCGGGAGGTGACCCACTGGTCGGGGTGGCGTTCGAGATCGGCCATCGGCTCGTGGTCGATGCCGTTGTCGTAGCCGAGGAGTTCGTGGTCGAACCAGCGGTGCAGGGTGTCGACCCAGGCGCCGCGCCGGTAGTCGAAGGGGTCGACATGGCCGGTCTGGGACAGCCAGATCTTGCGGTGCACACCGTGCTTCGCCAGCGCGTCCCACCACTGGCCGAAGTGCTTGGTGCGGACGTTGAGGTCCTGCATGCCGTGCACCAGGAACACGCTGGCACGCACCTTGGCCGCGTCCTTGACGTAGTCCCGCTCGGTCCACAGCGACGTCCAGTCGCCGCTGCGCGGGCTGCCGTCGACGAGTTCCCTCTGTACGGCGGCGCAGTGGGCGTGCGCCGTGTCGCTCTCGACGTAACCGGCCAGTTGGTCGGGGCCGCCGTCGTACAGCGGGGCGCCCTGCGCGAAGTAGTAGTCGTACCAGGAGGAGATGGCGCTGATCGGGACGATGGTTTTCAGCCCCTTGACGCCGGTGGCGGCGACGCCGTTGGCGATCGTCCCGTCCCAGCTCTTGCCGATCATGCCGGTCCGGCCGTTGGTCCAGGTGGCTGTGACGGTCTTCGTCCCGGTCCGGCTCGTGTATGCCTTGGCGCGGCCGTTCAGCCAGTCGACGACGGCCTTCGCGGACTGGATGTCGGAGCGGCCGCCGACGTCGACGCAGCCGTCGGAGCGGTTGGTGCCGGTGAGGTCGACGCCGACGAAGGCGTAGCCGCGGGGAACGAAGTAGTTGTCGTAGAAGAGCGGCATCTGGACCACGTGGCCCTGTGCGTCGTACGTCTTGACCTGGCTCTCGTTGCCGCGTCCGCAGCAGGAGTAGTAGGGGCTGGCGTCCATGATGACGGGCACCTTGCGGCCCTGGCGGGCGGGTTCGGCCGGCCGGACGATGTCGGCGGCGACCCGGTCGGTCCTGCCGTCGCCGTCTTCGTCGAGCCCCGTGTCCACCCATACGGACTCGCGGACGGCGTGGGTGTAGGAGTAGACGGGCCGGCTCTCGCGCGGGGCCCGGCTCGCGCCGGTGGCGGCCTGTGCGGCGGACGGGGTGAGGAAGGCGGCCGTCAGGATGGCGGCGACCGCGGTCGCGAGCGCTCTCCAGATCGTGAAGCGCGTGCGGATGAGGGTGCGTATCGGCATGCGCGGACGGTACTCCGGTGAACTCCCGCTACAGAAGGGGACTTTACGGCACTGTGCGGGTACGTGACGGCCGAATGGCGATCGTGTGACAGCGGGGGCCATGGACAGGTCAGGGGCCACAGGGACTGAATAGGCTCCGGACAGCTGTCCCCGAAGGACCTTCCGAACGGACGTGAAGTCCCGACGACTTGGAGCTGACGTGCACCGCAGAATCATCGCGCCGGGCGCACTCGCGGCGGCCTCCCTCCTGCTGGCGATCCCGGCATCGGCCGCGAGCTTCTCCCCCGGCGCGCCGGGCATCGGCGACCCCTACTACCCCGACTACGGCAACGGCGGCTACGACGTCTCGCACTACGACCTGAGGCTGCAGTACCAGCCGAAGACGGACGCGTTGCAGGGCACGGCGACGATCCTGGCGCGGACCACCCAGGACCTGTCCAGCTTCGACCTGGACTTCCTGCTGGACGTGAGCGAGGTGCGGGTCAACGGCGCCAAGGCCGCGTTCACCACCTCCGGGCAGCACGAGCTGGTGATCACGCCGGGGACGCCGCTGGCCAAGGGCACGCCGATCACGGTGGTGGTCCGCTACAGCGGGGTGCCGTCGACGAAGAGCGCCTATGGCTTCAACACCTGGCACCGCACACCCGACGGCGCGGTCGCGGCCGACGAGCCCGAGGCGGCCTGGTGGTGGTTCCCGAGCAACGACCACCCGAGCGACAAGGCCACCTACGACGTGTCGGTGGCCGTGCCGGACGGCACCCAGGCCATCTCCAACGGCACGCTGCAGTCGACCGGTTCGAAGCTGGGCTGGACCCGCTACAACTGGCGGCAGAACAAGCCGCAGGCGACCTATCTGGCCACCCTCGCCATCGGGAAGTTCGACATCACGACCAGCACCTCCGACGGCGGGGTGCCGGTCGTCAACGCCTACAGCAAGGACCTCGGCGACAACGACGGGGCCGCCCGGTCGAGCGTGGAGCGCACCGGGGAGATCGTCGACTGGCTCAGCGGCTACTTCGGGCCGTATCCGTTCAGCTCGGCGGGCGGGTACGTGCCCAACACCACCACCGGGTACGCGCTGGAGACCCAGACCCGCGTCTACTACAGCCCGAAGCAGTTCGCGAACGGCTCCAACACCTCGGTGGTGGTGCACGAGCTGGCCCACCAGTGGTACGGCGACGACGTGTCGCTGAAGGGCTGGAAGGACATCTGGATCAACGAGGGCTTCGCCCGGTACGCGCAGTGGCTGTGGTCGGAGCACGAGGGCGAGGGGACCACGCAGGAGCTCGCCGACTACGTGTACGCCTCCCATCCGGCCGACGACGCGTTCTGGACGGTCAAGCCGGGTGACCCGGGCCCGGACGACCAGTTCGACATCGCCGTCTACGACCGCGGAGCGCTCGCGATCCAGGCACTGCGCAACGAGATCGGTGACGACGCGTTCTTCCGCATCCTGAAGGGCTGGCCGCAGGAGCACGCGTACGGCAACGCCTCGGTGGCCGACTTCCAGAAGTACGCCGAGCAGGTGTCTGGCAAGCCCCTCGCGGCACTGTTCGACACCTGGCTGTTCCAGCCGGCGAAGCCGGCCGCGCCCGCCGCACGCGCCGCGTCCCTGGTGAAGGCGGACACGGCGGTGGCCCGGCCGAAGTCGTGGCAGAAGATCGAGGCGACGAACGACATCCACGCCGCGCACGGACACTGACCCGGGGACCGGTCAGGGTCTCGGCTCCGCCGCCCGTTCGAGCAGTTCGTCCCGGTCTATCGACTCCGCTCGGGAGGCCGGGACGGTGCAGGCGTAGGCGCCCGCCACCGCGCCGTAGCGGGCGCAGGTCTCGGGCGGTTCGCCGGCGAGGCGGCCGTAGAGGAAGGCGGCGGCGAAGGCGTCGCCCGCGCCGTTGGAGTCCACCACCGGCGCGGGCGGCAATGCCGCGGGCACGCGGGTCAGGTCGCCGTCGGCCAGCAGATACGCGCCCTCGGCTCCGGCGGTGGCGACGACCACCTCGGCACGCCCCCGCTCGGTGATGCGCCGCATGGTGCGCTCGGGGTCGGTCAGGGCGGCGGCCGACAGGAAGACGATGTCCGCCGCGTACGCGAAGGGCTCGTGGTACGGGTTCTCCCCGTCCCAGTCGTGCAGATCCGTGGACAGGGGTACGCCGGTCGCGGTCAGCACGGGCAGGGTCTCGGCGCAGGGCTGGGTGATGGTCACGTGCACATGCCGGCTCGCTCCGGCCAGCATGCGCAGCAGCTCCGGCGGGAAGCGGTCGCCGGGGCGGGCCCGGCTGGTGTCGTACAGGGACAGGCGGCGGCCGTCCGGGCCGACGAGGTTGACCGCCCGTTTGGTGCCGGCGGGCTGCGGGAGCGCGGTCAGTCCGATGCCGTGCTCGCGGTGCAGGACGCGCACGAGGTCGCCCTCGGGGTCGGCGCCGAGCAGGTCGAGGTGGTGGGTGCGCAGGCCGAGTGCGGCAAGACCCAGGGCGACGAAGTCGCCGGTCTGTCCGGCGCGGGTGCGGATCCCGGAGTCGATCATGTAGCTGTCGGCGTACGGGAGGGGCAGTTCGGGGACGTGGATGATCGTGTCGACGCCGGCTCCGCCCAGCACCAGAACGTCCGTCGCAGGGGTGCGCGAGCTCGGCTGGTCGCGCGGTTCCGCGATCACCTTGGCACCCTTGACCGACGCCACGGTGGCGTCACCCCGGACATGCATGATCTCCGACATGACGCCACCTTAGGCGATGCCACTGACAGTGGCGCCGAGCTGCTAATCCGTGGAGCGCGACAGCTCCGTGAGCTCCTGGTCGGTGTTCTTCGAGACCCGGCGGCGCACGCCGAACCAGCCGGCGACCAGCATGACGGCGATGACGGGAATCAGCAGGATGGTCTTCCGGCCGACCTCGGGGTCGTTCCACATCATGCCGAGGCAGATCAGCAGGAACGCGATCGTGGCGATCTCGGTGACCGGGCTGAACTTCAGCTGGAAGTGCGGCCGGGTCGCGAGGCCCGCGCGGGCCCGGCGGACGAAGATCATGTGGCAGAGCATGATGATCACCCAGGTGCTGATGATGCCGAGGGAGGCGACGTTCAGCACGATCTCGAAGGCCTGGCTGGGCATCAGGTAGTTCAGGCCGACGCCGAGCACACAGACCGCGCAGGTCAGCAGGATGCCGCCGTACGGGACCTGGCTGCGGTTCATGCGGGCGGTGAACTTCGGCGCGGAGCCCGCCATGGCCATGGAGCGGAGGATGCGGCCGGTGGAGTACAGACCGGAGTTCAGCGAGGACATGGCCGCGGTCAGGACAACCAGGTTCATCACGTCACCGGCCGCCGGGACGCCGATCTTCGACAGGACCGTGACGAACGGGCTCTCGTCGGCGGAGTACACCGAGCCGGGCAGCAGCAGGGCGAGCAGCACGACCGAGCCGACGTAGAACAGGCCCACACGCCACATGATCGAGTTCACCGCGCGCGGGACGACCTTCTCCGGCTCGGCGGTCTCGCCGGCGGCGACACCGACCAGCTCCAGCGCGGCGTAGGCGAAGATCACGCCCTGCATGACCAGGACGACCGGCATCGCGCCGTGCGGGAAGAGCCCGCCGTGGTCGGTGATGACGCTCAGGCCGGGGGTGTGGCCGCCGACCTTGTGCTGGGTGGCGAGCAGGAAAATGCTGATCAGCATGAAGCCGACGATGGTCGCGACCTTGATGATCGCGAACCAGAACTCCATCTCGCCGAAGATCTTCACCGAGATCAGGTTCACGGCCAGGACCACCGCGAGGGCGATCAGGGCGAGCACCCACTGGGGAATGCTGGTGAACATGCTCCAGTAGTGCGTGTAGAGCGCGATCGCGGTGATGTCGGCGATGCCGGTGGTCGACCAGTTCAGGAAGTACATCCAGCCGGCGACATAGGCGCCCTTCTCGCCGAGGAACTCACGCGCGTAGGACACGAAGGACCCGGAGGACGGGCGGTACAGGACCAGTTCGCCCAGGGCCCGGACCACGAAGAAGGCGAAGACGCCGCAGACCAGGTAGGCCAGGGCGAGTGCCGGTCCCGCGTTGTGCAGGCGGCCGCCGGCGCCCAGGAGGAGTCCGGTGCCGATGGCGCCACCGATGGCGATCATGTTGACGTGGCGGGCCTTGAGGTCCTTGCTGTAACCGGCGTCGCCCGCGTCCGCGGGCGTCCGGTCCGCCTGAGCCGCCTTGATGCGGGCGGGGGCCTGTGCCGATTCCACGGCGTCCTTGCTCACGGGTGGTTCACTTCCTGGTGCGCCCAGGCCTCGTGGGCCCGGGGGACGTGCAGGGCTTGGTCCACACCACCCCGGTGTCGAGTCGCGGCACAGACCAAGCCAGCAGCTTCCCAGAAAGAATCACCTCTACGCGATGGCCCATGTCACACAGCGTTACTTCTCACACGATCAACGCAGGGTCCACATGTCGTTCACCTCGGGTTTCACACCATTGGTGAGACAGCGATACTGCTGCACATGACGACCCATGCCGAGGACACGCCCCTCACCATCGACGAGCTGGCCGCCCGGGCGGGCGTCACCGTGCGCACCGTGCGGTTCTACGGCAGCAAGGGTCTGCTGCCGCCCCCGATGATCGGGCCCCGCCGGGTGGGGCACTACGGGCCCGACCATCTGGCGCGGCTGGCCCTGATCGAGGAGTTGCAGCAGCAGGGGATGACCCTGTCGGCGATCGAGCGGTACCTCGGGCAGCTGCCCGCCGACCTCTCCCCGCAGGACCTCGCCATCCACCGCGCCGTGGTCGCGTCCTGGGCGCCGGACGCGGTCGACACGGTGTCGCGGGAGGAGCTGGAGCGGCGGGCCGGCCGGCCGCTCGCCGCCGAGGACGTGGAGCGGCTGGCGGCGATGAACGTCGTCATGGCAGCGGAAGGCGCGGAGGGCGACACCTTCCGGGTCGACTCCGGGTTGCTCCGGCTCGGGGTGCAGCTGCTCGACGTACCGCTGTCGCAGGAGGTGATCCTCGCGGCGCGCAAGGTGCTCATCGAGCACTCCCGCGCGGCCGCTCACGCGTTGTCACAACTGCTGCGAGGCGCGGTGACGGAGCGGGACACCAAGGAAGTGCGCTCCCTGTCCGCCCACATGCACCCGCTGGTGGTGCAGGCCCTGCTGACCACGTTCCAGCGCTCCTTGAACCAGGAACTGCGGGAGTGGCTCGACTGAGCGGCACCGGTTGCGGGGTGCGGCAGGAACTGTGGGTCCGGTCGGCCGATGCCGGGCCCCGGTCGCGGTGGCGAAGTCGGCGAGGGCGCGGAGGCAGGGGGTTGTCGTCACCGGTGCGCCAGGCGAGGGCCCAGCGGAAGGGCGGGGCGTCGCGGACGGGGAGGTAGGCCAGGCCGGGCCAGGGGTAGAAGCGGGCGGTCTCGGCGGGGCAGGCGATGACGGCCTGGCCAACGAGGTCGGTCCGCGTGGCATCACCGTCGACGCCGGCGGCGGCATCTATCTCGGTCCCAAGCAGGACGGCTGACAGGCGAAACCGCCAAGGCGGCACCTTCGGTCGAAGGGGAGGGTGCCGCCTTGTCGGGACCGGGTCAGTGGCCGTCGGTGAAGGGCTCCCCGCGCTCCGCCTTCTCGACGAGCAGCGCGGGCGGGGTGAAGCGCTCGCCGTAGGTCTCGGCGAGTTCCCGCGCGCGGGCCACGAAGCCGGGCAGGCCGCCTTCGTAGCCGTTGATGTACTGCAGGACGCCGCCGGTCCAGCCGGGGAAGCCGATGCCGAAGATCGAGCCGATGTTGGCGTCGGCGACCGAGGTCAGGACGCCCTCCTCCAGGAGGCGTACGGTGTCGAGCGCCTCGGAGAAGAGCATCCTCTCCTGCATGTCCCGGAACGGGATCTCGTACCCGGGCCGGGTGAAGTGCTCGCGCAGGCCCGGCCAGAGTCCGGCCCGCTTGCCGTCCTCGGTGTAGTCGTAGAACCCGGCGCCACCGCTGCGGCCGGGGCGGCCGAACTCGTCGACCATGCGGTCGATGACGGCTTCGGCCGGGTGCGCGGTCCAGGTGCCGCCCGCCTCCTCCACGGCCCGCTTCGTCTCGCCCCGGATCTTGCGCGGGAGGGTGAGGGTCAGCTCGTCCATCAGGGAGAGGACCTTGGCCGGGTAGCCGGCCTGGGCGGCGGCCTGCTCCACGGAGGCGGGCTCGATGCCCTCGCCGACCATGGCGACGCCCTCGTTGATGAAGTGGCCGATCACTCGGGAGGTGAAGAAGCCGCGCGAGTCGTTGACGACGATCGGCGTCTTGTTGATCTGCCGGACCAGGTCGAAGGCGCGGGCCAGGGCCTCGTCACCGGTGCGCTCACCCTTGATGATCTCCACCAGCGGCATCTTGTCGACGGGCGAGAAGAAGTGCAGCCCGATGAAGTCGGCCTGGCGCTCCACGCCCTCGGCGAGGGTGGTGATGGGCAGGGTGGAGGTGTTGGAGCACAGCAGCGCGTCGGGCGCGACGACGGACTCGATCTCCTGGAACACCTTGTGCTTGAGCGCGGTGTCCTCGAAGACGGCCTCGATCACCGCGTCGCAGCCCGCGAGATCGGCCACCTCGGCGGTGGGCGTGATCCGGGCCAGCAGCGCGTCGGCCTTCTCCTGGCTGGTACGGCCCTTGGTGACGGCCTTGGCGCACAGCTTCTCGGAGTAGCCCTTGCCCTTGGTCGCCGCCTCCAGGGAGACGTCCTTCAGGACGACGTCGATGCCGGCGCGGGCGCAGGAGTAGGCGATGCCGGCGCCCATCATGCCGGCGCCGAGGACGGCGACCTTGCGCACCTTGCCGGGCTCGATGCCCTTCGGCCGGTTGGCGCCGGAGTTGACGGCCTGGAGGTCGAAGAAGAACGCCTGGATCATGTTCTTGGCGGTCTGCCCGGTCACCAGCTCGGTGAAGTAGCGGGTCTCGATGGTGATCGCGGTCTCGAAGTCGACCTGGGAGCCCTCGACGGCCGCGGCCATGATGTTGCGCGGGGCCGGGTAGGGGGCGCCGTTCGTCTGCTTGCGCAGACTGGCCGGGAACGCGGGCAGGTTGGCGGCGAACTTCGGGTTCGCGGGGGTGCCGCCCGGGATCCTGTAGCCGGGGACGTCCCAGGGCTGGTGCGACTCGGGGTGGGCGTCGATGAAGGCGCGGGCCTTGGCGAGCATCTCCTCGGGAGTCTCGGCCACCTCGTGGACCAGGCCGTTGTCCAGGGCGCGGCGGGGGTTGTACTGGGTGCCCTGGAGCAGCACCTTCAGCAGCGCGTCCGTGATGCCCATCAAGCGCACGGTGCGGGTGACGCCGCCGCCCGCCGGCAGCAGGCCGAGCGTGACCTCGGGCAGGCCGATCTTGGAGCCGGGGGCGTCCAGGGCGATGCGGTGGTGGGAGGCGAGCGCGATTTCGTAGCCGCCGCCGAGGGCCGCGCCGTTGATGGCGGCGACGACCGGCTTGCCGAGGGTCTCGATGCGGCGCAGCGCGTTCTTGATCTCGGTGGCGGTGTCGAAGACCTGCTGAGCGTCCTCGGGACCGGCCTTGATCATGTCCTTGAGGTCGCCGCCGGCGAAGAAGGTCTTCTTGGCGGAGGTGTAGATGATGCCGCGGATGGAGTCCTTCTCGGCCTCGGCGCGCGCGGCGATCGCCGTGATGGAGGCGCGGAACGCCTGGTTCATGGTGTTCGCGGACTGGTTGGGGTCGTCCAGGACGAGGGTGACGACACCGGTGTCGTCCTGCTCCCAGCGGATGGTGGTGCTCTCGGTCATGACAGTCGTCTCCGTTGAAGTCTGGTGATCCGCGGGGAGTTCAGATGCGCTCGACGATGGTGGCGATGCCCATGCCGCCGCCGACGCACAGGGTGGCGAGGCCGTGGCGCTTGTCCTGGCGCTCCAGCTCGTCGATGAGCGAGCCGAGGATCATCGCGCCGGTCGCGCCGAGCGGGTGGCCGAGGGCGATGGCGCCGCCGTTGACGTTGACCTTGTCCAGCGACAGACCCATGTCCTTGACGAAGCGCAGGACCACCGCGGCGAACGCCTCGTTGATCTCGACCAGGTCGATGTCGTCGATGGTGAGCCCGGCCTTGGCGAGGGCCTTGCGGGTGGCGGGGGCGGGCCCGGTGAGCATGATGGTCGGCTCGGAGCCGGAGACGGCGGCGGAGATGATCCGCGCGCGCGGGGTGAGACCGTAGCGCTCGCCGACCTCCTTGGAGCCGATCGCGACGAGCGAGGCGCCGTCCACGATGCCGGAGGAGTTGCCCGCGTGGTGGACGTGGTCGATCTTCTCCACCCAGTGGTACTTCTGCAGCGCGACGGCGTCGAAGCCGCCGAGTTCGCCGATGTCCGCGAAGGACGGCTTGAGCTTCGCGAGCGAGTCGGCGGTGGTGCCGGGGCGCAGATGCTCGTCGTGGTCGAGGACGACCAGGCCGCTGCGGTCCTTGACGGGGACGACCGAGCGGTCGAAGCGGCCCTCCTTCCAGGCCGTGGCGGCGCGCTCCTGGGACAGGGCCGCGTACTCGTCGACGTCCCGGCGGGAGAAGCCCTCGATGGTGGCGATCAGGTCGGCGCCGATGCCCTGCGGCACGAAGTTGACGGCGAGGTTGGTCATCGGGTCGTTGAACCAGGCGCCGCCGTCGGAGGCCATCGGCACCCGGGACATCGACTCCACGCCGCCCGCGAGGACCAGGTCCTCCCAGCCGGAACGCACCTTGGCGGCGGCCAGGTTGACGGCCTCCAGGCCGGAGGCACAGAAGCGGTTCTCCTGGACGCCGGCGACCGTGTCGGGCAGTCCGGCGGCGATCGCGGCGATCCGGGCGATGTCGGAGCCCTGGTCGCCGACCGGTCCGACGACACCGAGCACGATGTCGTCGACGGCGGCCGGGTCGAGGCCGGGGAAGCGGTCGCGGATCTCGTGGATGAGGCCGACGACCAGGTCGATGGGCTTCGTGCCGTGCAGGGCGCCGTTCGCCTTGCCGCGGCCGCGCGGGGTGCGGATCGCGTCGTACACGTACGCTTCGGTGCTCACTGGTGTGCCTTTCGGGAGGGTGGGCCGAGCGGGGTGGGCCGGGTCAGTCGGCGTCGGTGACCGGGTCGTCGTTCACGGGTGCGGGTATCCCCCAGTCCCGCGCCACCGCCTCCGTGTCGGCGCCCGGCAGGGCGGGGCCGGTGCGGACGGACGTGGGGGTCGCGGAGAAGCGGGGGGCGGGGGCCGGCTGGGTGATGCCGGCGTGGTCGGTGAAGGTGCCGCGGGCGGCCAGGTGCGGGTGGTGCGGGGCCTCGCGCAGGGACAGCACGGGCGCCACACAGGCGTCCGTTCCCTCGAAGAGCGCCGTCCACTCGTCCCGGGTGCGGGACTTGAAGCGGGCGGCGACGCGCTCGCGCAGTTCGTCCCAGCGGCTCCAGTCCTTGTGGGCCGGTGCCAGGTCGTCCAGGCCGAGCAGCCGCAGGAACTCCGCGTAGAACTGCCCCTCCAGGGCGCCGACCGCCATGTACTTGCCGTCGGCGGTCTCGTAGGTGCCGTAGTAGGGGCAGCCGCCGTCGAGGAGGTTGGTGGCGCGCCGGTCCTGCCAGCCGCCGGCCGCGAGCATGCCGTGGATCATCGCGGAGAGGTGGGCCGCGCCGTCCACGATGGCGGCGTCGACGACCTGTCCGGTGCCGGTCACGCGCGCGTGGTGCAGGGCGGCGAGGACGCCGACGACCAGGTACAAGGAGCCGCCCGCGTAGTCGCCGAGCAGGTTGGCCGGAAAGACCGGGGGCTCGTCCGGGCGGCCGGTCATGCCGAGGGTGCCGGTCAGCGCGATGTAGGCCACGTCGTGGCCCGCGCGGTCGGCGAGCGGGCCGTCCTGCCCCCAGCCGGTCATGCGGCCGTAGACCAGGCGGGGGTTGCGGGCGTGGCACTCCCCGGGGCCGACGCCGAGGCGCTCGGCGACGCCGGGGCGGTAGCCCTCGATGAGGATGTCGGCCCGCTCGGCGAGGTCCAGGACGCGCCCGGGGCCGTCCGGGGCCTTCAGGTCGACCACGACCGAGCGCTTGTTGCGGTTGGTGACGTCGTACCCGGGATCGATGCCGAGGCCGGGACCGCCCGGCCGGTCCACCCGGACCACGTCCGCGCCGAGGTCCGCGAGGAGCATGGCGGCGAACGGGCCCGGCCCGATGCCGGCCAGCTCGACCACGCGCACGCCGGAGAGCGGCCCGCCGCCCGGCGTCCCTGCCGTCGTCATGCAGCCCCCAAGCGTGTGTGACACAACTGATGTAACACCGGTGATGCTAGGAACGCGTTCCACCGGACACAAGACCTAACGAGCAAGCGCTTAGTCAAGTGCCCGCCTCCACGCGGATCACCCGGGAGGGTGAGAGGTGGCTGCGCCGACGGCCTCGCGCCGGAGCCCGACGGTGGGGCTCTGTGGGTGACCGCCGTCGTCCACAGCGAGGAACCCGCGCGCTTTCTCCCGCTTCGTCAGGGCATTCCTGGCTGTGGCCACCGCTGCCTCCGGGCTGGTCGTCGACACTCGCACTCCTCACGCTAGCCTCGGCCACCGACAGCGGCGCGAGCTGCGGGACCAAGGGGTGTCATGAGCAGGCTGAACAGGACGGATCGTCCCTACGACCTCGTGCTCTTCGGAGCCACCGGCTTCGTCGGCTCCCTCACGGCGGAGTATCTCGCCGCGCACGCGCCCGAGGGCCTGCGCTGGGCGGTGGCCGGCCGCGACGAACGCAAGCTGCGGCGGCTGCGTGAGCGCCTGCCCGGCGGGGCGGACGTCGGTGTCCTGCGGGCGGATGTCACCGAACCGGCGACCCTGCGCGCCCTCGCCGAGCACGCGCGCGTGGTCGCCACGACCGTCGGGCCGTACGTGCTCTACGGCGAGGAGCTGGTCGCCGCCTGCGCGGACACCGGGACCGACTATCTGGACCTGACGGGCGAGCCGGAGTTCGTGGACCTGATGTACGTCCGGCACGACACACGCGCGCGGGAGACGGGCGCGCGCCTGGTGCACGCGTGCGGCTTCGACTCCGTACCCCACGACCTCGGCGTGTACTTCACGGTCCGGCAGCTGCCGGAGGGCGTGCCGCTGACCGTGGACGGATACGTGACCGCCGACGCGGCCTTCTCCGGCGGCACCCTGGCCTCGGCGCTGAACCAGTTCGCCCGAGGCCGGCAGCTGCTGGCCGCGGCGCGGGAACGGGGCCGGCACGAGCCGCGGCTGATGGGCCGCCGGGTCGCGGCGCCGACGGGCGCGCCGCGGTTCGCCAAGGAGGTCGGCGCGTGGGCACTGCCGCTGCCGACCGTCGACCCGCAGATCGTGCGCCGCTCGGCGAAGGCGCTCGACCGGTACGGCCCCGACTTCCGCTATAGGCACTACGCGGCGGTACGGCACCTGCCGGTCGCCCTCGGCGGGGTCGCCGCCGTCGGCGCGGTCCTGGCGGCCGCCCAACTGCCGCCCGCGCGGCGCTGGCTGTCGGGCCGGCTGCAGCCGGGAGACGGGCCGAGCGCGGAGAAGCGGGCGCGGAGCCGGTTCGCGGTGCGCTTCGTCGGCGAGGGCGGCGGGCGGCGCGTGTTCACGGAGGTCTCGGGCGGCGACCCCGGCTACGACGAGACGGCGAAGATGTTCGCCGAAGCGGCCCTCAGCCTGGCCTTCGACGACCTCCCGGCGACGGCCGGGCAGGTCACCACGGCGCAGGCGATGGGTGACGCCCTGACCGAGCGGCTGCGCGCCGCGGGGATCACCTTCCGGGTCGCGGCCACGGGCCCGGGCGCCTCCTCCGCCGTTTGAGACTTTCGCCGCAGACACCCCTGGCTGCCTGCGGCCATCGCCGCGAAAGTCTCACAACGGTCTTCAATGAAACGATGGAGGCCCGGGACGCGGAGCCGAAGGAGGCGTCAGAGGCATGAAGTTCGTGCTCGAAGTGACCGTGGACGAGGCTGCGTCGGCGCAGGACCGCGCCGGTGAGCTGGGGCGCATCCTGCGCTACTGGGGCGGGAACCTCCACCATTACGCCCTCGAACCGGGAGACGGCTCGACCGTCCACGACTCGGCGTATCAGGAGGTCGGCGCCTGGCGCGTCGTCGCCTCCTGAGTGCCGCCTCCGGCGCCCTGTGCCGCCTCCCGCAGCGCGCGGCGGCACAGGGCGTCGGCCCGGCGCGTGGTCTCCGGCAGCCGGTAGCGCGGGGTCAGGGCCAGCGTGTGGGCCACGGCGTTGTCCAGGCTCACCCGGTGGCCGACGGAGACGAAGACCGGTTTGACGCCGTCCCGGGTGCGCAGGGCGCGCCCGACCTCCTCGTCCCCCGCGAGCAGCGGAGCGGAGGCGCCGCGCGCCTGCCCCGGGTCGTCGTAGGTGAAGGTGAACGGGTTCTTGGCGACGCCGATGACCGGCAGGCCGGTGAGCACGCCGAGGTGGCTCGCGAGGCCGAAGCGGCGCGGATGGGCCAGGCCGTAGCCGTCGCACACGGCCAGGCCGGGCGGGCACGGCAGCCGGTCCAGGGCGGCCCGGACGGTCGGGATCTCGCGGAAGGCGAGAAGACCCGGCACATACGGGAAGGAGACGCGACCGACGGCCGTCGCCTCGGCCACCACGTCCAGGGTGGCGGCGTCCAGCACGACGGCCGCCGCGGCGACGAGGTCGAGTTCGTCGTCGTAGGCGACGTCGACCCCGGTCACCCGGCCCATGCCCGGCTCGGGACCGCGCTCGTCGAGCACCACGCGCCCACGCAGCTCGTCCTGCACCGCGCGGGCCTCTTCCTCGGTCGCGGGCCAGCCCGCGGGTACGCCAACGGTCGTCATGGTGACCTGAACTGTACGGTCCGCGGCCGGTTGTCGGAGCCAGGGGGTACGCTCGCGATCATGTTCGTGCTGGAGCTGACCTACACCGCACCTCTCAACGCCGTCGACGCACTGCTGCCGGACCACGTGGCGTGGCTCGAGGAGCAGTACGACAAGGGCTTCTTCCTGGCCTCCGGGCGCAAGAACCCCCGGGACGGCGGGGTGATCCTCGCCGTCGCCGAGGACCGCGCCCGGATCGAGGAGATCGTGGCGGGCGACCCGTTCGCCGCCGGCGGCGTGTGCACGTATCGCATCATCGAGTTCGTCGCCACGAAGACGGCTCCGGAGCTGGCCCGCCACCGGTAGACGCCGGACTGACTGCCGCTGCTCATCCCTTCTTGGCGTTCAGCGCGCGCTGCAGCTGGTCCTTGTTCATGTTCGAACGGCCTTCGACGCCGCGCTGCTTGGCCTCGTTGTACAGCTGGTCGCGAGTCGGGCCCTGGGAGCCGACCCGGTTGCCCGACCGCTGGCCGCCACGCCTGCTGGACGACATGTCCTGCGTCGAGCTGCGGCTCGCGGTCTTGGACTCGCCGGAGCGGGCGCGTTCCTTGTTGACCGTCCGCGAGGCGATCTCCTTGGCGCGCTTGGTGCTCTCGCCCCGGTCCTGCGCGCTCTTCTTGATGTGCTCGTACTGACGCTCGCGCTTGGAGCTGGAACCGGCGGGCATGATGGCTCCCTTCGTCTCGGTTCCCGTGCTACCCGAGTACCCCCCGGTTCCGGCCGCTCCCCTCAGCGTTCCAGCCGCGCGACCCTGCCCTGCTCACCGGCCGCCCAGCAGCTGAGGTCGGGCGTGCAGTCCACGGTGTCGTACGAGCCGGTGTCGATCGTGCGCCAGGTGCGGCCGGCGTCGGTGGTGAGGTCGGTGCCGGTGGGGCCGACGGCGAGCGCGGCGGTGCGGCTGTGCGGCAGCCAGGCGGCCCCGGAACGGTAGGCGGGCGGGGGCGTGGCGGCCGGGGTCCAGGTGCGGCCGCCGTCGTCGGTGACCGCGGCGGCTTGCGGCGAGGCCTGGTCGGGGCGGTAGTCACCGCCGACGGCGAGACCGTGGTCGCGGTCGCGGAAGGCGAGCGCGAAGACGCCCTTGGCGGGGTCGCCGGCCGGGACCGGCGTGTCGGCGGCCGTCCAGGTCAGTCCGCGGTCGGCGGAGTGCAGCACGCGCGCGTGGGCGCCGCCGCCGGTGGCCAGCCAGACGTCCTTCGGGCCTGAGGTGACCAGGCACTGGCCGCTCGCGGCGAAGCCCGCCTCACCGTCCAGGGCGGGCGGCATGCCCGTCGAGGGCAGCATCCGCCAGGAGCGGCCGCCGTCCCTCGTGGACAGGATACGGAACCTGCCGTCCACGGGGTCGCTCATCGCGAGGCCGTGCCGGCGGTCGAAGAACGCCAGGCAGTCGTAGAACGCCTTCGGGTCGCTGTTGCGGAAGGACTCCGTCCAGGTCGCCCCGCCGTCGTCGGTGCGGTACACGCGGGAGGCCTCGCCCTCGCCGATGGCCAGCACCACGGCGCGCCGCGCGTCGAACGCCTCGACGTCCCGGAACTGCAGATCGGCCGCGCCCGGCGGAGAGACGTTCCGCCAGCTCGCTCCGCCGTCGGTGGTGCGCAGCACCGTGCCGCCGGTACCGGCCAGCCAGGCGGTGTGCCGGTCGACGGCCGCGAGGCCCCGGAAGCGGACCTGCGGGGTGCCCGGGTCCTTCGGCGCCCAGTGCGGGCTCCCCTGCCCGAGGGGTCCTGCCTCGGCGGCGGGCACGGTCAGCGCGGCCAGCGCCGCCCCGCACGCCACCCCCGCCGCCACCAGCCTGCTCCTGCGTCCTCTGCGTCGCGTGCTCCCCAAGCGCCTCATGGCGGGCGAAGCTAGCCCACCGTCCGGGCCCCGTCCAGAGGCCAACTGCCCTCCACCGCAAGCGGAGACGAGACGCCCGCGCCGTGCATGAACGCGGTGACCGAGGTCACTCGTGATTCCTGTGCACGGATCGGCCGGATCCGTCGTCTCTTCCGATGCCGGGTGTCGCACACCCGGGCGTAGTCCAGCCGTCACGAGGGAGCCAGGCGTTGTCCACCGTCATCGAGCAGCCCGTAGAGGCCCGTCTCGTCGCCGCAGCACCGCGCATGCCGAGCATTCCCGCCACGCTGCGCTACGACCGACGCGATCCGTTCGCCGTCGTCATGGCCTTCCCGGCCCCGGCCACCCTCGAAGGGGTCGAGGTGTGCTGGACCTTCTCCCGTGACCTGCTCACGACCGGGCTGCAGCAGCCCGAGGGCCACGGGGACGTCCGGGTGCGGCCGTACGGCTACGACCGCACCGTGCTGGAGTTCCACGCTCCCGAGGGCACCGCGATCGTGCACGTGCGCTCGGGTGAGATCCGGCGCTTCCTGGAGGCCACCAACGAGCTCGTCCCCGTCGGCCTCGAACACCTCCAGCTCAACCTGGACCACGACCTGGCCGAACTGATGCGGGACGCCTGCTGAGCGCTCCACGCGCGTGCCCCCGGCGTTGGGTAGCACGAGCGGCTCGCCGGGCAGTTAATTGCGTTGACAGCCTCCAGGCCCCCTCCTACGGTTTACACCGGTCCTGTTGCCGTCGATTGGAGAAGGACGTTGCTCGTCTGAGGTCCTGAGGCATCGCGTCGCACCGGTTGAGGTGTGTGCGCGGCGTACGACCTCGGCGTCCGAGCCGTCCTCGGGCACAGGCCCTCTTTTCATGGCCTCTTCGTGCCCCACGACCTTTCGGTTCCCGCCTCGCGGTGTCTCGACATGCGTCCACCCGACCGCACGAAACCCCTCGCGAGGCCCTCATGTCATCCTCCCTCACCTGTACGTCCCTGTCCTTCACCTGGGCCGACGACACCGTCGTCTTCGACGGCCTCGACATCGCCTTCGGGCCCGGCCGGACCGGCCTCGTCGGTATCAACGGATCAGGGAAGTCAACCCTGTTGAAGCTGCTGGCCGGCGAACTCACCCCGGCCGACGGCATCGTCAAGGTCTCCGGCGAGGTCGGCTACCTCCCGCAGAACGTCACCCTGGACACCGCGCTCCGCGTCGACCGGGTCCTCGGCATCGCCGAACGGCGGGCCGCGCTGCACGCCATCGAGGCGGGCGACGCCGCCGAGGAGCACTTCGAGACGCTCGGCGACGACTGGGACGTCGAGGAGCGCGCCCTGGTCACGCTCGGCGAGCTCGGTCTCGGCCATATCGGCCTGGACCGCACGGTCGGCGAGGTCTCCGGCGGCGAGTCGGTGCTGCTGCGGCTGGCCGCACTGCTGCTGCGCCGCCCGGACGTGCTGCTGCTGGACGAGCCCACCAACAACCTGGACCTGTATGCGCGCCGA
Organism: Streptomyces sp. NPDC031426; assembly: GCF_055581585.1. Taxonomy (NCBI): domain Bacteria; kingdom Bacillati; phylum Actinomycetota; class Actinomycetes; order Kitasatosporales; family Streptomycetaceae; genus Streptomyces; species Streptomyces sp. NPDC031426. The sequence goes on along the minus strand of NZ_JBVIJE010000003.1, from coordinate 186,983 downwards.
CGGCTGTACCAGGCCGTCTCCGCGTGGCCGGGCGTCCTGGTCGTGGTCAGCCACGACCGGGAATTGCTCGACCTGGTCGACCGGATCGCGGAACTGCGCTCCGGCGAGGTCACCTGGTTCGGCGGCAACTTCTCGGCGTACGAGGAGGCTGTGGCCGTCGAGCAGGAGGCGGCCGAGCGGATGGTGCGCGTCGCCGAGGCCGATGTGCGCAGGCAGCGACGCGAACTGTCCGACGCCCAGGTAAAGCTGGCCCGGCGCAACCGGTACGGGCAGAAGATGTGGGACTCCAAGCGCGAACCGAAGATCGTCATGGGTGCCCGCAAACGCGCTGCCCAGGAGTCGGCGGGCAAGCACCGCATCATGCACGAGGAGCGGCTCGCCGAGGCCCGGGAGCGCCTGGACGAGGCGGTGGAGGCGGTACGGGACGACGACGAGATCCGCGTCGAGCTGCCGTACACGGCCGTACCGCCCGGCCGGCAGGTGCTCACCCTGGAGAAGCTGGAAATGGCCTACCACGCGCGCGTGGAGGGCATCCTCGATCTGCGCGGCCCGCAGCGCGTCGCGCTGGTCGGCCGCAACGGCGCCGGCAAGACGACGCTGCTGCGGACCGTCGCCGGAGAGCTGGCGCCGGTGGCCGGCGAGGCGCGGGTGCATGTCCCGCTGCGTTTCCTGCCCCAGCGGCTGGACGTGCTGGACGACGCGCTGACGGTCGCCGAGAACGTGGCCCGGTTCGCGCCGGACGCCACCAACAACCGGATCCGGGCGCGGCTGGCCCGCTTCCTGTTCCGGGGCGCGCGGGCCGACCAGCAGGCGGCCACGCTGTCGGGCGGCGAGCGGTTCCGGGCGGCCCTGGCCGCGTTGATGCTCGCCGAGCCGGCACCCCAGTTGCTGCTGCTCGACGAGCCGACCAACAATCTCGACATGGCGAGCGTGCGGCAGCTGACCTCGGCCCTGGAGTCGTACGAGGGCGCGCTGCTCGTGGCCAGTCACGACCTGCCGTTCCTGGAGTCGATCGGCATCACCCGCTGGCTGCTGATGGAGGAGGGGGTGCTGAAGGAGATCTCGCCGGACGACATCGAGGCCTCGGCGTAGGACCTGACGTCTCAGGAGGGCCACAGCCTGACACCGGGGGTTTTGTCGTGGCCGGGGCGGATTGCATGATGGCGGACCGGTGCCGTCTCACCGGCACCGGAAAACCGCACCATCGATTCGAAAGGCCCCTCGTGCCCAGCAAGAAGGCCCTCGTCCGCCGCCCAAGTCCCCGTCTCGCCGAAGGCCTGGTGACGCACATCGAGCGGGAGAAGGTCGATGTCGGGCTCGCCGTCGAGCAGTGGGAGGCCTATGTCGAGGCCCTGCGCACGCACGACTGGGAGACGATCGAGGTCGACCCGGAGGACGACTGCCCGGACTCGGTGTTCGTCGAGGACACCGTCGTCATGTACAAGAACGTGGCGTTGATCACCCGGCCCGGCGCGGAGTCCCGGCGCCTTGAGACCGTCGGCGTGGAGGAGGCGGTGGCCCGCCTCGGCTGCTCGGTCAACTGGATCTGGGACCCGGGCACGCTGGACGGCGGTGACGTCCTGAAGGTCGGGGACACGGTGTACGTGGGCCGCGGCGGGCGCACCAACGCGGCCGGTGTGCAACAGGTGCGGGCCGCCTTCGAACCGCTGGGCGCGCGCGTGGTGGCCGTTCCCGTGAGCAAGGTGCTGCACCTGAAGTCCGCGGTGACCGCTCTGCCCGACGGCACGGTGATCGGGCACATACCGAAGGTCGACCGGCCGTCGCTGTTCCCCGGGTTCCTGTCGGTGCCGGAGGAGTCCGGCTCGCACGTGGTGCTGCTCGGCGGGCACAAGCTGCTGATGGCGGCGAGCGCGCCGAAGACCGCGGAACTGCTGACCGATCTCGGCCACGAGGTGGTCACGGTGGACATCAGCGAGTTCGAGAAGCTGGAGGGTTGTGTGACGTGCCTCTCAGTGCGACTGCGGGAGCTGTACGCCTGACGGACGGTCCCGTCCCTGCGACCGCCTCGGGATCCGTATGGTCCGGAGGCCGTCGGCACGTCCGGAAGCGGCCGGCGAACGCGCGCGGCAACACGGCGGGAGGACCCATCCGGAGGTACTGATCAGCGATCTTTACGACAGCCTTAACCTACGGCTTCGTAACCTACGGATTCGTAGCCTACGATCTCGTAGGTTTCCGGCACCGCTCGCCGGACTGCCCCTTTCTCTCCCCCGCTGTTCGGCGTCCCCCTGGAGTTACCGTGACGATCACCTCCCCTCACCTCGGCAGCCCGTCCGCATGGACCGACGCCCGGCTGCTGTTCGCGCTGGAGGAAGTGGTCGAGAAGGAGCTGAACCGGCATCTGAAGATCGCCAAGGACTGGATGCCGCACGAGTACGTGCCCTGGAGCGACGGCCGCAACTTCCCCGGCCTGTTCGAGGACGGGGAGGCCTGGGAAAAGGGCCAGTCCAAGGTGACCGAGATCGGCCGTACCGCCCTCGTGGTCAACCTGCTCACCGAGGACAACCTGCCGAGCTACCACCACGAGATCGCCACGCTCTTCGGCCGCGACGGCGCCTGGGGCACCTGGGTGCACCGCTGGACGGCCGAGGAGGGCCGGCACGGCATCGTGATGCGCGACTATCTGCTCGCCTCGCGCGCGGTGGACCCCGACAAGCTGGAGCAGTTCCGCATGGCGCACATGAGCGAGGGTTTCGAGTCCGACAACCGGCACTCGATGCTGCACTCGATCGCCTACGTCGCCTTCCAGGAGCTGGCCACCCGGATCTCGCACCGCAACACCGGCCACCAGTCCGGCGACCCGGTCTGCGACCGCATGCTGGCCCGCATCGCGACCGACGAGAACCTGCACATGGTCTTCTACCGCAACCTGCTGAAGGCCGCTTTCGACCTGGCCCCCGATCTGACCATGCGGGCCGTCCGTGACGTCGTGGTCAACTTCCGCATGCCCGGTCACGGCATCCCCGGCTTCGAGCGGGCCGCCGCGCAGATGGCCATCGGCGAGGTGTACAACCTGCGCATCCACCACGACGACGTGCTGCAGCCCGTACTGCGCTTCCTGAAGGTCATGGAGATCGACGGCCTCGGCCCCGAGGGACGCCAGGCGCAGGAGGAACTCGGCCTGTTCATGGACGGCCTGGACGAGGAGGCCGCCAAGTTCGACGCGAAGCTGGCCGCCCGCAAGGCCCGGATGGCGGCCCGGGCGGGAGCCTGACGCACGCGGGCGCCGGACGCTCGCGGCCGGCCCTTCCGGGAGGACGGGGGCAGGCGGGCGTCGGCGGACGACGTCAGTGGGACGTGCGGCGCAGGGCGAGGCGCTCCTTCTCGGACAGACCGCCCCAGACGCCGAAGCGCTCGTCGTTGGCCAGCGCGTAGTCCAGGCAGGCCGGACGCAGCTCGCACATGGCGCAGATGCGCTTCGCCTCGCGCACCGAGCTGCCCGGCTCGGGGAAGAAGAAGTCCGGCCCGGTCTGCGCGCACAGGGCCTGCGCCTGCCAGGCGTCGTCGGCCGGGGTGATCGTGTCGAAGTGCATGCCCAGGATCGTGCCGCGCGGCGAAAAACGTTCGATCAACGCCGGGTCAACGCCGACGGCAGGGCCTCCGGCCGTCCCCGATGATGCTCCCCGGAACCGCACGGGCGCACGGCGGCGCGCGGGGCGCGGCGAAAACCCGATGAACGCACCCGGGCGCCCAGGACGAAGGCGGATCCCTCCGGCGCGTCGCGGCGCTCCGGCAGCGATTGTCAGTGGGGGGTGCCAGACTCGGCAGTGCAGAGGACGGGACCCCTTTCGAGGAGGGCGAGATGCTCACCACCCGTTTCGTCAACGGCGCTCCGAACTGGATCGACATCGGCACCCCCGACATCGACGGCGCCGTCGCCTTCTACGGCGGTCTCTTCGGCTGGCAGTTCCAGTCGGCGGGGCCGGAGGCAGGAGGCTACGGCTTCTTCCAGCTGGGCGGCAGGACCGTCACGGGCGGCATGCAATCCGGCCCCGAGCAGGGCCCGCCGGCCTGGACGGTGTACTTCCAGAGCGCCGACGCACAGGCCACCGCCAAGGCCGCCGAACAGGCGCACGGCAGCGTGCTGTTCCAGCCGATGGACGTCATGGGCGAGGGGCACATGGCGGTTCTCGCCGACCAGGCGGGTGTGCCCTTCGGGATCTGGCAGCCGGGCCGGACCAAGGGCGTGGACGTGGCGAGCGAGCCGGGCTCCCTGTGCTGGGTCGAGCTGTACACCCCGGACATCGCGGCGGCCGCCGCCTTCTACCACCAGGTGCTGGGCCACGAAACCTCCGCCGTGCCGTTCCCCGGCGGGACGTACACGTGCGTCAATCCGGCCGACGGCGGCGAGGACGCGATGTTCGGCGGGGTCGTGCCCCTGGCCGACGACCCGTCCGAGGCCCAGGGCAGCCCGTACTGGCTGCCGTACTTCGAGGTCGAGGACACCGACGCGGTCGTGGAGAAGGTCCAGCGGCTCGGCGGAAAGGTGCGCATGCCGGCGACGACCCTGGAGGGCGTCGGCCGCATGGCCAAGTTCGCCGACCCGTACGGCGCCCGCTTCGCGGTGATCAAGAGCCAGGCGCCGCAGGACTGAATCCGGTCGGCCGGCCGGACCGGAGCCGCACACACGGCGACAGGTCCTCGCGCCGTGGCTAGGCGGACGCCCGTCGTATCAGCGTGGTCGGGAGGATCACGCCACCGACGGGCGCGCCGTCACCCGCCGTGGTTCCGGCCCGGTCGCGGCCGTCGGCCCGGTCGCGGCCCTCGGTCCGGTCGCGGCCCTCGGTCCGGCCGCGGCCCTCGGTCCGGCCGCGGCCCTCGGTCCGGCCGCGGCCCTCGGTCCGGCCACGGGCATGCGTGCGGTCGCGGGTTTCCGTCCGGTCGCGGGCTGCCGTCCCATCACGACGGTCCGTCCGGTCGCGGCCGTGCGACCGGTCGCGGCCGTCCGTCCCATCACGGCGGTCCGTCCGGTCGCAGGCATCCATCCGGTCGCGGCCGTCCGTCCCATCACGGCGGTCCGTCCGGTCGCAGGCATCCATCCGGTCGCGGCCGTCCGCCCCATCACGGCCGTCCGTCCGGTCGCAGGCATCCATCCGGTCGCGGCCGTCCGCCCCATCACGGCCGTCCGACCAGTCTCGGCCGTCCGACCGGTCGCGGCCGTCCGACCGGTCGCGCCCGTCCGACCGGTCGCGGGCGTCCGACCCATCACGACGGTCTGACCGGTCGCGGCCGTCCGACAGACCGCGCAGCAGCAGGCGGGCCATCAGGCGGCCCATTCCCTCGATGTCCTGACGGACCGTCGTCAGCGGCGGGTCGGCCTCCTCGGCGACGGGCAGCATGTCGTCGAAGCCGATCACAGCCACGTCCTCCGGCACCCGCCGGCCGCTCGCGCGCAGCACGCGCAGGGCGCCCAGCGCGGTCAGGTCGTTGGCGGCGAACACGGCGTCCACGTCCGGGCAGCGGTCGAGGAGTTCGCGCATGGCGCGTTCGCCGCCGGCCGGGGTGAAGTCGCTCTCCACCACCAGCCGGGGATCGTCGCCGCCCGGCACCTCGGCCATGACGTCCCGGTAACCGTCGAGCCGGTCCACCGCCGACGTCTGGTCCAGGACACCGGTGATATGCGCGATGCGTCTGCGGCCGAGATCCACCAGATGCCGTACGGCCGCGCGCGCCCCGCCCCGGTTGTCGCAGTCGACGTACACCACGCCCGGGTCCTGCACCGTGGAGCGAGTGGGGCCGGCCTCGCGGTCCACCTCTCCCCAGCCGGGCCGTCCGCCGAACACGGTGGGCACGCCGGCGTCGTGGATGAGGCCGGGCAACGGGTCGTCGAGATGCAGGGAGAAGACCAGCGCGCCGTCGACATGGCCCCCGGAGAGATACCGGGCCACGCGCGTGTGATCGTCGCGGCCCTCGGTGAGCAGCAGTACCAACTGGTTGTCGTGTGCGGTCAGTTCCTTGCTGATGCCGCGCAGCTGCAGGGCGAAGAAGGGATCGGCGAAGACCCGGGTCTCGGGCTCGGCGATGACGACCGCGACGGCGTCGTGCCGCTTGGTGACGAGGCTGCGCGCCGCCTGGTTGGGGACGTAACCCAGCTCTGCCACGGCCTGCCGGACGCGCTCGGCCAAGGGTTCGCGCACCCCGTCGCCGCCGTTGACCACCCGCGAGACGGTGGCCCGGGACACGCCGGCGAGCGCGGCCACGGCCTCCAGCGTGGGACGCGACGCTGCCTCGGCCACTTCGGGACTCCTCATCGGCGGTTGCCGGTCAGGATAACCGCGCCGCGGCTCACTTCAGCAGGTCGATCGTCGCGCCCACACCTCGGCGTTCCGCCTCCCGCCAGGCGAGCCAGGCGAGAGCGAGGTCCTGCCAGGGCAGCCCGACAGGGGCGTACACCGTGCGCTGCCGGGCCGCGGTGCGGCCGGGGTGCGCCCCGCTCAGGACGTCGGTGAGGGTGGCGTCGGCGGTGGTCCGGGCGAGTCCGGGCGCGGCCAGCGCGCCCATGCGCACGGCGAGTTCGATGTCGTCCACGACGAGGAGCGCGGCGTCCAGCAGGTCCGGGGCGAGTTCCCGCTTGCCGGGCTCGTCGGTGCCGAGGCTCGTGAAGTGCTGTCCGGCACGGGTGTCCGCGAGGGTGAGCAGCGGGGCCCGGGACCAGGTCGCGAGCAGGACTGTGTCCGCGGCCCCGGCCACCGCGCCGGCCGAGTCCAGCACCCGTCCGCCGTGCCGGGCGGCGAAGGCGGCGGCCCGGCCGGAGTCGGTGTCGTGCACGACGAGCCGGCCGGGCGGGCGCTCGATCGCCAGCCCGCGCAGCGTCAATTCGGCCTGCGCACCGGCGCCGATCACGCCGAGCACGCCGTGGCCGGCCGGGGCCAGGAGCGCGGTGCCGAGGGCGGCGGCCAGCCCGGTCCGCCAGGCCGTGACGGTCGCCGAGTCCAGCAGGGCGAGCAGTTCGCCGTCCGTGCCGCCGTGCAGGCAGATCACGCCGCGCAGGGCGGGCCGGGCGCCGGGGAACTTGGCGTTGACCTTCACGGTGTAGGCCTCGACGCCGGGCAGCAGACCGGGAATGAGCGCGGTGGCGGTGCCGGGGAACGGCAGGTCGGTACGGACCCGTTGGCCGGGTACGGCGGTGGCGCCGGCCGTGTGGAAGCCCTCACGGAGGGCGGCGAGACAGGCCGCGGGCTCCAGCACGGCCTCCAGGTCACTTCGGGTCAGGACAAGGGTCATCCCGGCATGATCCCCTGGTCCGGGGCCGTTGTCAGTGCCGTGGTGCATGCTGTGATCAGTGGCGGACGGGCGCCACGGTGGACCATGGGGGGAGGACAAGATATGGTCCGCGCACTGCTCTCAGGGCATCGGCTCCTGCCGGGCCCGGCTCGGCTGGACGCGTTTGGGTTCGCCGGGCATCTTCGGGTACTCCGGTGGGTACGGCAGATCGCCCAGGCCGTGGTCGTGTTCTTCGCGGCGGGCCAGCTCCAGCAGGGCGTCCAGGGAGTAGGCGTGGTCGTCCATGTCGGCGTGCACGTCGCCGAGTTCGGCGAAGCGGGCCGGCATGGTGGCGAGGTCGAAGTCGGCGGGGTGGGCCACGCCGACCTCCTCCCAGCGCAGGGGTGCCGAGACGGTGGCGTTCGGGCGGGGGCGTACGGAGTAGGCGGAGGCGATGGTGCGGTCGCGAGCCGTCTGGTTGTAGTCCAGGAAGATGCGGCGGCCCCGTTCCTCCTTCCACCACTTGATCGTCACATGGTCGGGCATCCGGCGTTCCATCTCCCGGCCGACGGCGATCGCGGCGCGGCGCACCTGGGTGAAGGTCCAACGCGGTTCGATCGGGACGAAGACGTGCAGACCCCGGCCACCGGAGGTCTTCGGCCAGCCGCGCAGCCCGCCGAACTCGTCGAGGACGGCGCGCAGTTCATGGGCGGCGCGGGCCGCGTCGTGATAGTCGGTGCCGGGCTGCGGATCGAGGTCGATGCGCAGTTCGTCCGGGCGGTCGACGTCCGTGGCCCGCACCGGCCAGGGGTGGAAGGTGAGCGTGCCGTACTGGGCGGCCCACACGACGGCGGCCTGTTCGGTGGGGCACATCTCGTCGGCACTGCGGCCGCTGGGGAAGGTGATGTGGGCGGTCGGGATCCAGTCGGGCATGCCCTTGGGGGCCCGCTTCTGGAAGAACCACTCGCCGCCCACGCCGTCCGGGTAGCGCTCCAGCGTGGTGGGGCGGTTGCGCAGCGCGCGCAGGATGCCGGGGCCCACGGCGACGTAGTACTGCGCGAGGTCCAGCTTGGTGAAGCCCCGCTCCGGGAAGAAGACCTTGCCCGGACTGGACAGCCGTACGGTCCGGCCGTCCACCTCCAGTTCCACCGCATCACCCATGCGGCCACGGTAGGCGCACCCCGCACGGCTCGCACACCGGGCGGCACGCGGTGGATGCGAGCAGAATCTAATCCATGGATCTCCCCGTCATGCCGCCTGTCAAGCCCATGCTCGCCAAGTCGGTGGCGAAGATCCCGCCGGGGATGCACTACGAGGCGAAGTGGGACGGGTTCCGTTCGATCGTGTTCCGGGACGGGGCCGAGGTCGAGCTGGGCAGCCGTACCGGTAAGCCGTTGACCAGGTATTTTCCCGAGCTGGTGGCGGCGCTGAAGGAGCGGGTGCCCGAGCGGTGCGTGCTGGACGGGGAGATCGTGATCGCGCGGGAGGGCCATCTGGACTTCGACGCGCTGACCGAGCGGATCCATCCGGCCGACTCCCGGGTGCGGATGCTGGCGGAGAAGACCCCGGCGTCCTTCGTCGCCTTCGACCTGCTCGCCCTGGACGACCACTCCCTGCTCGACGTCCCGCTGACCGACCGCAGGGCCCTGCTGGAACGGGCGCTCGCCGACGCGACACCGCCGGTGCATGTGGCGCCCGCGACGACCGACATCGAGGTGGCGCAGCAGTGGTTCGAGCACTACGAGGGCGCCGGGCTCGACGGAGTCGTCGCCAAACCGCTCGATCTGCGCTACCGGCAGGACGAGCGGGTCATGTTCAAGGTCAAGCACGAGCGGACGGCGGATGTCGTCGTGGCCGGGTACCGGTTCCACAAGAGCGGCCCGGTGGTGGGCTCACTGCTGCTCGGCCTGTACGACGATCGGGGGCAGCTCCAGCATGTGGGGGTGTCGGCCGCCTTCGCCATGAAGAAGCGGGCCGAACTGGTCGAGGAGTTGGAGCCGCTGCGCATGGCGGACGTGACCGGGCACCCGTGGGCGGCCTGGTCGGAGGAGGCCGCCCATGAGACGGCCCGGCTGCCCGGCGCGCCGAGCCGGTGGTCCGGAAAGAAGGACCTGTCCTGGGTGCCGCTCCGGCCGGAGCGGGTCGCCGAGGTGGCGTACGACCACATGGAGAACGGGCAGCGCTTCCGGCACACCGCCCGCTTCCGCCGCTGGCGCCCGGACCGCACACCGGAGAGCTGCACCTACGCCCAGTTGGAGGAGCCGGTGCGCTACGACCTCGCGGAGATCCTGGGCGAGAAGAACCGGAGCTGAGCCGGGCGGACCGGGCCCAGGCCAGGCAGGGCCGGCGGGCCGGAGTCCTACGGCTGCATGAGGATCTTGATGGCGCCGTCCTGCTTGTGCTGGAACATGTCGTAGGCCTGCGGTGCCTCGGCGAGCGGCAGCCGGTGGGTGGCGAAGTCGTCGACGCCGAGCGGGTCCTCGTCGGTGAGATAGGGCATGATCTCGTCGCTCCAGCGCCGGACGTTGGCCTGACCCATGCGCAGCTGGATCTGCTTGTCGAACAGGGTGAGCATCGGCATCGGGTCGGCGGTGCCGCCGTAGACGCCGCTCAGCGAGATGGTGCCGCCGCGGCGTACCAGGTCGATCGCCATGTACAGGGCGCTGAGCCGGTCGATGCTGAAGCGTTCCGCGAGGGGAGCGCTGATCTTGCGGGGCAGCAGCCCGGTGGCCGTCTGGGCGAGCTTGGCGGCGGCGCTGCCGTGGGCTTCGGTGCCGACGGCGTCGATCACGGCGTCCGGGCCCCGGCCGCCGGTCTCGTCGCGGATGGCGTGGACCAGCGCCTTCTCGTCGTCGAAGGCCCGCAGGTCGTAGGTCTCCACGCCGTCCCGGCCGGCGCGCGCGAGCCGTTCCGGCACCAGGTCGATGCCGAACACCCGCTCCGCGCCGCGTGCCTTGGCGATCCGGCAGGCCATGTCGCCGATGGGCCCGAGGCCGAGGACGGCGAGGGTGCCGCCGGGCGGGACCGCGGCGTACTCGACGGCCTGCCAGGCGGTCGGCAGGACGTCGGAGAGATAGACGAAACGGTCGTCCGGCGGGCCCTCGGGCACCTTCATCGGCCCGAACTGAGCCTGTGGGACGCGCAGATACTCGGCCTGGGCGCCGGCCACGGCGCCGTACAGGCGGGTGTAGCCGAACAGGGCGGCGCCCATTCCCTCGCCGGTGACCTGGGTGGTCTCGCACTGGGTCGGCAGCCCGGTCAGACACATCCAGCAATTGCCGCAGGCGATCTGGAACGGCACCACGACCCGGTCCCCGGCCTTGAGGTCCGGCACTCCGGGGCCGACCTCCTCGACGATGCCCATCGGTTCGTGCCCGAGGATGTCGCCCGGAGTCATGAACGGGGTGAGCACCTCGTACAGATGCAGGTCCGAGCCGCACAGTCCGGTGGACGTGATACGGATGACGGCGTCGGTGGGCTCTTCGATCCGCGGGTCGGGCACGTCCTCGACCCGGACGTCCCGCCGCCCCTGCCAGGTGACTGCCTTCATGGGTCCCGCTCCCTCGATCGCGTGGGCGTTTGGCGGTGGCGCACGGGTACCCGCGCCCACCAGCACCGAACCCCTCCTGCCGGACCCCGAACCGCCCACGAAGCGCGCACGTCCGTAAGCGTTCGGGTATGGCCGACGATGACCCGATGAGCACACAATCGGACACATGAACGGGGTGGCCATGGTGGGCATGAGACACAGAGCGCGCATGCGACGCGGGGCGCTGACGGCGGCGGCCCTGGCGGTCTCGCTGACCGCCTCCCTCACGGCCTGCACGCATCACGGCCGGGACGACGGCCGCGCCCAGCGGCACACCCCGGCATCCACGGCGCCGCCGACTCCGGCGCCATCGGTCGCGGCGGCGGGCTCACCACTCGCCGTGAAGATCGACAACGTGCCCGCGGCCCGCCCGCAGACCGGGCTCGACGCGGCGGACGTGGTGTACGCCGAGCAGGTGGAGGGCGGTCTGAGCCGGCTGATGGCGGTGTACGCGACGAGGCTTCCGCAGACCGTGGGACCGGTGCGCAGCGCCCGCGAGTCCGATCTGGAGCTGCTGCGCCAGTTCCACCGGCCGACGCTCGCCTTCTCCGGCGCCCAGCACAAGCTGCTCCCGCTGATCGACCGGGCGCCGCTGCGGCCGGAGTCCCCCGACGAGACCCCCGCCGCCTACTACCGGGGCACCGCCAAGGCCGCCCCGCACAACCTGTATGTGCACCCCGCCAAGCTGCTGCCGTCCGCCCCGGGCAAAGCAGCGCTGACGACCGGCTTCAGCTACGGCCCGGCCCCGTCCGGCGGCACCCCGACGGCCACGCGCACCGTCCGCTACCCGGCCGCCCGCTTCACCTTCACCTGGTCCGCCGAGCGGCACCGCTGGCTGGTGGCGATGGACGGCACGCCCACGGTGACGACGGACGGCACACGGGTGGCACCGGCGACGGTCGTCGTGCAGTACGTGAAGATCCGGATCTCCCGCTACCATGACGTGCTGGGCAACCACACGCCGTACACCGTGACGGTCGGCTCGGGGAAGGCCCAGGTGCTGCGCGACGGCCGGTCCTTCGACGCCTCCTGGTCACGGCCGGCCGCGACGGACGGTACGACGTTCACGGCGGCGGACGGCAGCCGGATGAACTTCGCCGCCGGCCAGGTGTGGGTGGTGTTCGCACCGGCGCCGTGAACTGCCGCACGGGACCGGTCAACGCCCGTACCGGCCCGGTCAGCCCCGCGCGGCCAGTGGTTCGGCCGGGTTGCGCAGGCCCTCGGCCGCGTCCGCGACCCGGCGGATCAGATCGAAGAACACGGTCTGTTCCTCGGCGGACAGCGGCGCGAGGAAGACCTGGTTCATCCGGGCGGTGCGCACGGTCAGCTTGCGGTGGACGCGCCGACCCTCGTCGGTCAGGCGGAGCAGGAAGCGCCGGCCGTCCTCCGGGTCGCGCGCCTTGGTCAGCAGCTCCCGGCGGCCGAGCCGGCTGATGACCTCGGCGATGGTCGAGCGGTCCAGGCCCACCCGCTCGCCCACGGTCCGCTGGTCGAGGCCCGGCTCGGCGACGAGCGCGTTCATGACCGCGAACTGCGGCGAGGTGATCTCCTCGGAGACCATCGTGTTCCACAGCAGGTAGTGCGCCTGCTGCAGCCGCCGGGCCAGGTGCCCGGGATGGGTGGTGAGGTCCACCGCGGCCATGTGCGCTCCCTGATCATTTCGTTGGTGCACTGAACAATACCCGCCGATCAGTCAGCCTGTCCCCATGAGGCCTGCGAATAGCCCGTATCTTGACGGATGTCGTCGCCCGGTGGCAGCGTGTGAGGCACCTCGCTGAAATACTCAGTGCGCTGATTAATGGCGGAGAGATGAGGCTTCACGGATGGACAAGGTGGTCGCCACGGCCCGTCAGGCGGTGGCCGATGTGCCGGACGGCGCGTCCCTCGCGGTCGGCGGGTTCGGGCTGAGCGGTGTGCCGAACGTGCTGATCCAGGCGTTGTACGAGCGCGGGGTCGGCGGTCTCTCGGTCGTCTCCAACAACTGCGGAGCCATGGAGTCCGGACTCGCGGTACTGCTGGCCGCGGGGCGGATCGGCCGGGTGACCGGCTCGTACATCGGCGGCAACAAGGAGTTCGCCCGGCAGTACCTCGGCGGTGAGCTGGAGCTGGAGCTGATCCCGCAGGGCACGCTGGCCGAGCGGCTGCGCGCGGGCGGCGCCGGCATCCCCGCCTTCTACACCCCGGCCGGGGTCGGCACCCAGGTCGCCGAGGGCGGGCTGCCCTGGCGCTACGACGGCTCCGGCGGCGTCGCGCTGGCCTCGCCGCCGAAGGAGGTGCGGGAGTTCGACGGCGTGGAATACGTCCTGGAGCGCGCCATCCGCACCGACTTCGCGCTGGTCAGGGCCACGAAGGGCGACCGGCACGGAAATCTGGTCTTCGCCAGGTCCTCCCGCAACTTCAACCCCCTCGCGGCCATGGCGGGGAAGGTCACGATCGCCGAGGTGGAGGAGCTGGTCGAGCCCGGCGAGATCGACCCGGACGCCGTACACCTGCCGGGCGTCTTCGTGCAGCGGGTGGTGGCCCTGACCCCGGAGCAGGCGGCGGACAAGCGGATCGAGCGGCGGACGGTGAGCAGGACGGTGAGCAGCTGATGGCCTGGACACGCGAGGAGATCGCCGCCCGCGCGGCACGGGAGCTGCGCGACGGCCAGTACGTCAACCTCGGCATCGGCCTGCCGACGCTGATCCCTAACCATCTCCCCCCGGGCGTCGAGGTCGTCCTGGAGTCGGAGAACGGCATCCTGGGCACGGGCCCCTACCCGACCGAGGACCAGGTCGACCCGGATCTGATCAACGCGGGCAAGGAGACCGTGACGGTCCTGCCGGGCGCGTCCTTCTTCGACTCGGCGCTGTCCTTCGCGATGATCCGCGGCGGGCACATCGACGTGGCCGTGCTCGGCGCGATGCAGGTCTCCGCCGGCGGCGACCTGGCCAACTGGGCCGTGCCGGGCAAGCTGGTCACCGGGATCGGCGGCGCGATGGACCTGGTGCACGGCGCCCGTCGGGTGATCGTGGTGATGACCCACACCGCCAAGGACGGCTCCCCGAAGATCCTCAAGGAATGCACGCTGCCGCTCACCGGCAAGGCCTGTGTGAACCGCATCATCACCGATCTTGCGGTGGTGGACGTCACCGAGCGGGGTCTCGCCCTGGTGGAGACCGCGCCCGGGGTGACCGCCCACGACGTCGTCGCCCGGACCGACGCCGCACTCACCATCCCGGAGAACCTGCAGTGAACGCCGTCAGCACGGTCTACCTCGTCGACGCCGTCCGCACCCCCATCGGCCGCTACAACGGCGCCCTGGCCTCCGTACGCCCGGACGACCTCGCCGCCCACGCGATCCGCGCACTCCTCGCCCGCACACCGGCTCTGGACCCGGCCCGGATCGAGGACGTCTACTTCGGCAACGCCAACGGCGCCGGCGAGGAGAACCGCAACGTGGCCCGTATGGCCGCGCTGCTGGCGGGCCTGCCGACCTCCGTGCCCGGCGTGACCGTCAACCGGTTGTGCGCCTCCGGTCTGGAGGCGGTCGTCCAGGCGGCCCGCGCCATCGCCGTCGGCGACGCGCACATCGCCCTAGCCGGCGGCGTGGAGTCCATGACCCGCGCCCCGTATGTGCTGCCCAAGTCCGACCGCGCCTTCCCGGCCGGACACGCCGAGCTGTACTCCACGACGCTCGGCTGGCGCATGGTCAACCCGAGGATGGACCCGCAGTGGACCGTCCCGCTCGGCGAGAGCGCGGAGCTGATCGCCGACAAGCACAAGATCACCCGCGAGCAGCAGGACGAGTTCGCCCTCGCCTCGCACCGCAAGGCGGCCGCCGCCCAGGAACAGGGCCTGTTCAGCGCCGAGTTGGCGCCCGTCCAGGTCCCGCAGCGCAAGGGCGAGCCGGTCTCCTTCGCCGCCGACGAGTGCGTACGGCCGGACGCCTCGCTCACCGCGATGGCCGAGCTCAAGCCGTCCTTCCGTACGGACACCGGCACCGTGACCGCGGGCAACGCCTCCCCGCTGAACGACGGCGCCGCCGCCCTGCTCCTCACCGACGAGGAAGGGCTGAAGGCGACCGGCCGCGAACCGCTCGCCCGGATCTCCGCGACCGGGGTGTCCGCGACCGACCCGCACTACTTCGGGCTCGCCCCCGTCGAGGCCGTCAACCGTGCTCTCGCCAAGGCGGGCAAGGGATTCGACGATCTGTCGGTCCTGGAGCTGAACGAGGCCTTCGCCGCCCAGGTCCTCGGCTGCCTCGCCGAATGGCCCGAGTTCGACCCGGCGGTCCTCAACCCCCAGGGCGGCGCCATCGCGCTCGGCCACCCGCTCGGTGCCTCCGGCGCCCGGCTCGCCGGCACCGTCGCCCACCAGCTCGCCCGCCGCGGCTCCGGCACCGGCGTGGCCACCCTCTGCATCGGCGTGGGCCAGGGCCTCGCCCTCGTTCTCGAACGCTGACCTCTAGGACGTCCCATGACTCTCACCCAAGCCGGCATCGACCTCGAAATCGCCGCCGAGCACGCCGCGTACGAGAAGCGCGTCGCCGACGGCGCCGCCGTCGAGCACCATCCGCGCCGCGACTACGCGCCCTACCGCTCCTCCGTACTGCGCCACCCCAAGCAGCCCCTGGTCGCCATCGACACCGCCCGGGACCCGGAGCTGATGGAGCTGCGCTCCCCCGCCTTCGGCGAGCGCGACATCACCGGGATCGACAACGACCTCACCAGGCACCACCGCGGCGAGCCGATCGGCGAGCGGATCACCGTCTCCGGGCGGCTGCTGGACCGCGCCGGGCGCCCGGTGCGCGGCCAGCTCATCGAGATCTGGCAGGCCAACTCGGCCGGGCGCTACGCCCACCAGCGCGAACAGCACGACGCCCCGCTCGACCCGAACTTCACCGGATTCGGCCGCACCCTCACCGACGCCGAGGGCCGCTACCACTTCACCACCATCCAGCCCGGCCCCTATCCGTGGCGCAACCACGTGAACGCCTGGCGCCCGGCACACATCCACTTCTCGGTGTTCGGCACGGCGTTCACCCAGCGGCTGGTGACGCAGATGTACTTCCCGAACGACCCGCTGTTCCCGTACGACCCGATCCTGCAGTCGGTGACGGACGACGCGGCCCGGCAGCGACTGGTCGCCACCTACGACCACGGCCTGTCGGTGCCGGAGTTCTCGCTCGGCTACCACTGGGACATCGTGCTGGACGGCCCGGCCGCCACCTGGACCGAGGAAGGACGCTGACCGCCATGACGAAGATCGACACGAGCAGCCCGGAGCAGGTGCTGCCCACCCCGTCCCACACGGTCGGCCCCTTCTACGGCTACGCCCTGCCCTTCCGCGGCGGCGAGGAGATCGCCCCGCTCGGCCACCCGGAGACGATCACCGTGCACGGGTACGTCCTGGACGGCGCCGGCGAGCCGCTGCCGGACGCGCTCGTGGAGCTGTGGGGGCCGCGCCCCGACGGCACGGTGCCGCAGGTGGACGGCTCCATCCGGCGCGACCCGGCCACCGGCGGGTACCTCGGCCGCAACGGCGTGGAGTTCACCGGCTGGGGCCGCGTCCAGACCGACGCGAACGGCCACTGGTACGCGCGCACGCTGCGTCCCGGCGCGCGCGGCGGCAACGCGCCGTACCTCAGCGTCTGCGTCTTCGCGCGCGGCCTGCTCGTCCACCTGTTCACCCGTATCTACCTGCCGGGCGACGAGACCTCGCTGGCCGCCGACCCGCTGCTCACCCGGGTGGGCGACCGGCGCGACACGCTGATCGCCGCCGAGGAGGGCCCGGGCGCCTACCGTTTCGACATCCGCCTTCAGGGCGAAGGCGAGACGGTCTTCCTGGAGTTCCAGTGACACCTGTGTCCCCTCCGTGCTCCGAGTCCGGCCTGCTCGCACCCGAATGGGCCCGGTCGGGCGCCGCGTCCGAGACGAGCGACCACGCGTATCTGCGGGCGCTGCTGGACGCCGAGGCCGCGCTGACCCGGGCGCAGGCCGCGCTGGGCCTCGCCCCGGCCGAGGCCGCGACGGCGGTGACCGAGGCGGCCGCCTTGGACCGGTTCGACCTCCGCGACCTCGCCGCGCGGACCCCGGCCGGGGGCAACCCGGTCATTCCGCTCGTCGCCGACCTGACCAAGGTGGTCGGCGAGGAGTACGGCGCCTACGTCCACCGGGGCGCCACCAGCCAGGACATCCTGGACACGGCGACCATGCTGGTCGCCGTGCGCACCCTCGGCCTGGCCCTGGCCGACCTGGGCCGTACCGAACGGGCGCTGGCCGGACTCGCCGCCGAGCACCGGGAGACGGTGATGCCGGGACGTACGCTCACCCAGCACGCCGTACCGACCACGTTCGGGCTGAAGGCCGCCGGGTGGCGCGCGCTGGTCCTGGACGCGCGCGACCGCGTCAACCGGGTACGGGACTCGCTGCCCGCCCAACTCGGCGGCGCAGCTGGGACCTTGGCGGCCTTCCGGGCCTACGGCGCCCAGGACGCCACCGCTCTGACGGCTGCGTACGCCCGTGAAGTCGGCCTTGTCGCACCGGCGTTGCCCTGGCACACCCTGCGGACGCCGATCGCGGACCTGGCGGGGGGCCTGGCCTTCGCGGCGGGGGCGCTGGGCAAGCTCGCCGTGGATGTGCTGACGCTGTCGCGCACCGAGATCGGTGAGGTGAGCGAGGGCAGCGGCGGCGGCTCGTCGGCCATGCCGCACAAGGCAAACCCGGTGCGCGCCACGCTCCTCCTGGCCGCCGCCCGGCGTGCCCCCCAGCTCGCGGCCACGCTGTACGGCTCCGTCGCCGCCGAGGACGAGCGGCCGGCCGGCGCCTGGCACGCCGAGTGGGAGCCGCTGCGCGAGCTGCTCCGGCTGGTGGGCGGCTCGGCCGCCCACGCGGCCGAGCTGGCCGAGGCCCTGCGCGTGCACCCCGCCGCGATGCGCCGGAACCTCGGCCTCACCCGGGGCCTGATCGTGTCCGAACGGCTGTCCGCCGCCCTCAGCCCCGTCCTCGGTCGTGCGCGTGCCAAGGAGCTGCTGACCGAACTGGCCCGCCGCGCCCACACCGAGGACCGCCCGCTACGCGAACTCCTGGCCGAACAGGTGGAGTTGAAGGACATCGACCTGGACGACCTGTGCGCCCCGGCCCACTACACCGGCTTCGCCGGAACTCTCACCGACCGTGCCCTGGAGCGACGTTGACCGAGAAACTCCTCAACCACCTCGTAGAAGGCCCCGCTTCGGCGCCCCCGCTGCTGCTCGGGCCGTCGCTCGGCACCTCGTACGCCCTGTGGGACGCGCTCGCGCCCGAGCTGTCGGCGGCCCACCGCGTGGTGCGCTGGGACCTGCCCGGCCACGGCGGGTCGGCGCCGGAGCTGATCGGGCCGGGCGCGACCGTCGGCGACCTCGCCGCGCTGGTGCTGGCCCTCGCCGACGCGCTCGGCATCGACCGGTTCGCCTGCGCGGGCGTCTCCCTCGGCGGCGCCGTCGGCCTCCACCTGGCCGTGCACCACCCCGACCGGCTGACCTCCCTGGCGGTCATCTGTTCCTCCGCCCACTTCGGCGGCGCCGCGCCCTGGCGGGAACGGGCGGACCGGGTGCGCCGGGAAGGCATGGAGTGGCTGGTGGAGAGCGCGGACGCGCGCTGGTTCACGCCCGGGTTCACCGTGCCGAGGCTGGTGCGGGACCATCGGGAAGCCGATCCGGAGGGGTACGCCGCCTGCTGCGACGCGCTGGCCGCGTTCGACCTGCGCGACCGGCTCGCCGGCATCGTCGTACCGACGCTGCTGGTGGCGGGCAAGCAGGATCCCGCGACGCCGCCCGCGCATCTGCGGGAGATCGCCGACGCCGTGCCCCGGTCGACGCTGGTGGAGCTGCCCGGCGCCTCCCATCTGGCCCCGGCGCAGTGCCCGCGGGCCGTGCTGGCCGCGCTGCGCACCCAGCTGGACGGATTCCCGGCGAGCGGAATGGCGGTGCGGCGCGAAGTGCTGGGCGACGCGCACGTGGACCGGGCGCAGGCTCGGCAGACCCCGTTCACCGCTCGGTTCCAGGACTTCATCTCCCGCTACGCCTGGGGCGAGATCTGGACCGATCCGACGCTGTCCCGGCGCGAGCGCAGCATGATCACTCTGACCGCGCTGGTCGCCCACGGCCACTACGACGAACTGGCCATGCACGTCCGGGCGGCGCGCCGAAACGGGCTGACGCCGCAGGAGATCGGCGCGGTGCTGCTGCAGACCGCCGCCTACTGCGGGGTGCCGGCCGCCAACTCGGCGTTCGCGACCGCCCAGCGGGTCCTCGCCGAGGAGGAGGGGGACACCGGGGGCTGAGGGTGACCCTGCCGGTCGTAGCTTCGACAGCACCCCCCTCGCGGCGCCCGGCCGTGCCTAGGGTGGCAGCATGTCCACCATTCTGATCACCGGCGCCACCTCCGGACTCGGCCGCTACGTGGCCTTCGAACTGGTGCGGTCCGGCCATGTCGTCCTCGCCCACGGCCGGGACCGGGACCGCACCGAGCGGCTGGTCGCGGAGCTGCGCACCGAGGGCGATGCGGAGGGCTTCGTCGCCGACCTGGCCCGCCTCGCCGAGGTCCGCGAGCTGGGCGCACGGGTCGCCGAGGCGCATCCCGACCTCGATGTACTGATCAACAACGCGGGGGTGGGCGGCGGTACGCCCGGCTCCGGGCGGGAGCTGAGCGCCGACGGGCACGAGCTGCGGCTCGCCGTGAACTATCTCGCGCCGGTCGTCCTCACCCGGTCCCTGCTGCCGGTCCTGCGGAACAACGCGCCGGCCCGGATCGTGAACGTCGGCTCGGCCGGCCAGGAACCCTTCGATTTCACCGACCCGGAACTCAGCCGCGGCTACAGCGGGATGTCGGCGTACTGCCGCAGCAAGTTCGCCCTCGCCGCGCACACCTTCACGCTCGCGGAGGAACTCGGGGACAGCGGGGTGTCGGTGAACGTCCTGCACCCCGCAACCTTCATGGACACGGCGATGGTCCGCGAGAGCGCCATCGCCCCGTGGCACTCGGTCGCCGACGGCGCACCCGGTGTACTGGCCCTGGCCACCGAGGAGTTGGGCAGCGGCTGCTACTTCGACGGCACCCGGCGGGCCCGGGCGCACGAGGAGACGTACGACCCGGAGGTACGCAAGCGTCTGGCGGCGGTCACGGAGCAGCTGCTCACGATGTGAGGTCCGCCGCGGGGCGCTAGCGCAGCCCCTGTCCCGACGCCAGCGCCGCCCTCGCCTGGGCCGCCAGCCCATCGGCACCGCAGGCCCGGGCGAGGTCCAGGCCCCGGCCCAGTTCGGCGACGGAGCGGGCGGCGATGCCGTACTCGACGCGGGCCGCCGCGTGTTCGTACTGGCAGGGCGAGGCCTCCAGGTAGGTGACGGCCTGGGCGGCGAGCTGGACCGCGCGCCCGCCGGTCTCCAGGGCGGCGGCGCAGCGCAGGGCCTCGCCGATGGCGGTGTCCGTGCCGAAGCGTTCGGCCTGCCGGCGGGCGTCGGCGGCGAGCTGTGCGGCGCGTGCCGGGTTCCGGTCGGCGAGGGCCTTGGCGAGGTCGATGGACCAGGGCGAGAGGACCGGGTTGTGGCCGCCGCGCGAGGCGGCGATCTTCTCGGCGGCCTCCAGCTCGTGGACGCCCTCCTCGGTACGGCCGACGGCCAGCAGCAGCCGGCCGCGCACGCAGCGGATGTCGGGCAGCACGATCGTGGAGGGGTAGGGCGGCGCGAAGCCGTACTGTTCGGCGATCGACCAGGCCTCGTCGACGCGGCCGCGGGCGAGCAGGGTGTCGACCAGTCCGCAGGTCGCCGACCAGTACAGCGGCAAGCGGCGGCCGACGCGCTCGGCGAGGACCAGCGCCTCGCGCAGGGTGGACTCGGCATCGCGCAGCCGGCCCTGCCTGCGGTAGGCGAGCCCAAGGAAGGCGTTGGCGAGGGAGAGATGGCCGCCGCGCCAGCCGGCACTCGTGTAGACGCGCAGGGCCTCGGCGAAGAGGCTCTCGGCGCGGTCGAGCCGGTCGGAGTAGGCGTACGCGCTGCCGAGCATCATCAGCAGCTCGATGCCCCACTCGGGGTCGGTCCAGCCGAGGCCGGGGGCGAGACGGCCGTTGACGAGGGCGCGGTCGCACAGTTGGAGCACCTCGTCGGCGCTCTCGCCGTGGGTCATGGCGTCGAAGCCGCGCAGGATGAGCAGGGCGCGTTCGGCGTTGTCGCGTCCGGTGCAGGTGCTCGCGAGTTCCGCGAGGCGCCGGGAGCGGGCCGGGGAGACGGTCTCGCCGTGGATGCCCTCCCACATGAACTGCACGGCCTGCAGCCGCATCCGCACGGGGCCGGGTTCGTGCCGGGCGGCCTCGGCCTCGACCGTGCGGACGGCCTCCTCCAGCTGGTCGTTGTGGATCAGCGCCTGGGAGAGCCGGACCACCGCGTCGACCCGCCGCTCGCCGTCGAGGCCGGGCAGGCCGAGGGCGAACTGGAGGTGGTCGATGGTGACGGCGGGTGCCGTGAGCAGGCTTGCGCAACCCAGTTCGTACAGGACGTGGGCGTGGACCTCGGGGAGCGGCGGCTCCCGCAGGGCGCGTTCGAGGCAGGTGCGGGCCGCGTCGGGCGCGCCGACGGCGAGGTGTTCGCGGGCGGCCTCGCGCAGTTGCTCGACGAGTTCCTCGTCGCCGTCCGGGTGCACCTTCAGCAGGTGCCGGGCGGCCTGGGCGGCGCCGCGTCCCAGCTGGGTGATGATCTGGGCGGCGACGCCGTGCATGGCGGTGCACACCCCGGACGGGATGGAGTTGTAGACGGCGCTGGCGATGAGCGGGTGGACGAACTCCAGCTCGCCCTCCTCGCGTTCGGCGCCGGCCATGGGGGAGGGTTCGGTGAGGATGCGGGCGGTGCAGAGGAGTTGGGCGCAGTGCCGGGCGACGGCCTCGTCCATGGTGGCGAGGCGGGCGACCATGTCGACGGTGATACCGGTACCGAGGATGGCGGCCGCCCAGGCGAACTGGGTGGCCGCCAGGCCGAGCCCCTTGAGCCGGTCGACCAGTCCGCCGCCGCGGGCGGCGCGGTTGAGGGCGCGGAGTTCACCGGCCCGGGCCTCGACCGGCTGCAGTTCGCTGTCCTGCACCCTGGCGAGGAGTTCGGTGGTCTCGTAGGGGTTGCCCGCGGTGACGGCCCAGACCTCGCGGCAGAACGCGTCGTCCGCGTGGCGGCCGAGGGTGGCACGGGTGAGCCCCGCCGCCGCGTCGGGCGTGAGGGCGCTGAGGTTGTTGACGGGGCGGGCCGCGGCGGCGGCCACCGCGTCGAGGTGGCGGGCGCTGTCGCCGCTGACCTCGCCGGGGCGGCGGGCGACCACGACGAGGACGGAGATGTCGTCGAGGCGCTCGGAGAACGCAGCGAGCCAGCGCAGGGTCTCCTGGTCGGCCCAGTGCGCGTCGTCGATCAGCAGCACCAGCGGCCACTCGCGGCGGGCGAGCCGGCGCACCGCGGCGACGAGTCCGTCGCACACGTACTGCGGGTCGGCGCTGCCCTCCTGCGGGTCCGCTATGCCGAGGGCGGGTCCGGCGATGTCGTACCAGTCGCCGAGGTACTCGCGGGCCTCCTCGGGCAGTAACGACAGCAGGGCCGGCTGCAGGAGCTGCCGTACCACGTTGAACGGGACGGACTTCAGGGTCTCCGCGCCGCGCGCGGACCACACGGCGCAGCCGCGGCGTTCGGCGATGCGGCGTGCCTCGGCCAGCAGCGCGGTCTTGCCGAATCCCGCCTCGCCGCGGAAGACCAGCAGACTGCCCGCGGACAACTGGTCGGCGCACAGGAGGTCGAGTGCCTGTGCGACGGTGGCGATCTCCGCGTCCCGCTCCCACAGGGAAGCCGAGGCGGCCGTCGGCGGCCGTTCCTCCGTCATCCCGTTACCTCCCCAGGTCGCCCGAATGACGTACAGAACCTGAGCGTAGCCCTCCGCTGGGAGGTGTGGTGGCCGGTCGGGGCAGCTCTTGCCCCGGCGGGTGAAAGCGGGCGCGGGCGGGCGACGCACACCCGGCCCGAAGGGCCGGTCAGCAGCGGACGAGGCGTCAACCATGGGAGGCACGAGGCCAGTTGCCACTGGTCGCCGCTCGCGCTGCCGCGACGGCGTCCGCCCCGAGGACGCGTCGGCGACGCTCACCCTGCTGACGGCCCGGACGGCCCTGACGGTCGCGGACGCGGTGCGGTCCGTCGGCGCGACGGAGCCCGCATTGCGCGGATCCGTGCCCAGCAGGCCGTGGACGGTGACAGGCCGCGGACCGCGAAGGCGTACGCCCCTTTCACGGCGGCAGAGCTGCTCAGGCCCCCGCCGCAAGCGATCACGACGCTCGACGTCCGAGCGCGCGGACGTCGATGACGGAGAGTCAGAACAGGGATGTGGGAAAAATCCCGGTGGTGAAATGTCCGGTCTAGCCGATTGGCGGCGGATCCTCTCATCACACTTTCACTGTCGCCTCATACGGTGGGGTCATGACGCAGGTGACTCCCCCCGGGTGGTACCCCGACCCCGGGCAGACGAACGACGGTCCGCCCACCGAGCGCTGGTGGGACGGCAAGGCCTGGACGGACCAGACCCGCCCCGCCGGGACGGCCGCCACGTGGGGTCCCCCGACGCAGCCGCCGCCGGCCGGCGGCCCCCAGCCGGCCGCTCCCGCGGCTCCCCCCGCCTATGGCGCTCAGACCGCGTATCCGGCGTATCCGGTCTACCCCGCCGCGCCGCCGGCCGGCCCCCGGCGGGGTGTGCGAACGGGTATAGCCGTCGTGGTGGCGACCGCGGTCCTGGCGAGCATCGCCGTCGGCGTGTGGGCCCTCACCAAGGACCCCGGCGGCGCAAGCTCCGACCACGCCGGGTCGCGGCAGGGCGCGGCGGGCGGACAGGACGGCGGACAGGGCGGGCCGGGCGGCGGCTTCGGCGGCCAGGGCGGCTCCGGGGGCACGGGGGGCTCCGGCGGTCCCGGCGGGACCTCGCCGTCGCCGGGCCAGTCCGAGGCGCCCAAGGTCAAGGGCGGCGGCACGGTGCCGGACCCGGTCAACGGCATCAGCCTGCCGGTGCCCGAGGGCTGGACCGGGCAGACGATCAGCGTCGGTGCGCAGGTGACCTCCGACGACTCCTACAAGTGCCCGGGCAACTCCACCCAGACCTGCACCTCGGGCGGCGCCTACTCGGCTCCGGCCCAGGCGCTGGGCATCAAGGGCGACACGGCCGAGAAGGTCGCCGAGGCGGACATCGCGGCCAATGCCAAGGAGTCGTACGGCGGCACCACCTACGGCAGCATCACCTCACACCAGGTGCTGGGCTCCGGGGCGGTGACGGTGGCCGGGCAGAAGGGGTACATGGTGCGCTGGAAGGCGGTCACCAGCAAGGGCGCCGACGGCTATGTGGAGTCGGTCGCCTTCCCCTCGCCCGACGACGCCAAGCAGATCGTGGTGGTGCGCTTCGGCATCGACGTCGGGCAGAAGACCTCGGTCATCGACGACATCCTCAAGGGGATCAAGGTGTCGTCCGGCGGCGGGAACGGCCAGGACGTCTGACCGACGGCGGCTGGGACATGATGCGGCCGGGTGGGGCTCCCCTCCGCTCAAGAGGAGCCCCACCCGGCCGGGGGGTGCGCGCCGCCCCCGTCCCCACGGTGCGGCGCGGTCAGGTCACCGTTCAGTCATCCCGTGAACGGCGGCCTGGGTCTCAGGTCGGTTCTTGCGTCAGTCCGAGCGCGGGCAGCACGGTGGCCTCCACGAACCGGACGAGATAGTCGCTGTCGGCGTACTGGCCGCTGAGCACCGGCCGGACGCGCAGGACGCCGAACATCATGGCGGGGATGTACTCCAGCGCGGGATGGTCCGCGCGCACCTCGCCCCGGGCCACGCCGCGGGCGAGCATCTCCTGCAGCGCGGCGATCTCGGGATACACCAGCGCCTCGCGCAGCGCCTGGGCCAGTTCGTGGTCCGCCGTGACCGCGTGCCCGAGCGCCTGCAGCAGTCTGGTGTCCTTGCCGGACCAGTCCCCGGCGGCCCGCGCCGCCTGGCGCAGGTCCTCGGCGAGCGATCCGGTGTCGATGCCGGTGAACCGCACCTGGCGGTTGGCACGCAGCGCGGCGGCGACGAACTGGGGCTTGGTCTTCCACTGCCGGTAGAGCGTGGACTTGCTGCACCGGGTGCTGGCGGCGACGCCCTCCATGGTGACGGACTCGTAACCGCATTCGCGGATCCGGTCCAGCACGGCGTCGAAGAACTCCCGCTCACGCTCGGCCGTGATCTTGGAGCGGCGCGAGGCGACGACCGTCTCCGGTCCCTCCGCGGCCTGCGACGTCATGCGGTGTTTCCCCTCACTCGTGTACTGCGGTCATTCCTGCACGCCCGCTGAAGCACCGCTCAAGCCGGGCTCCCGAGGCTGTCTCCAGTGTGTCGCAGATCAACCGATACGCAAGTGTACCGGTACTCAGCCGTATCGGTACACTGACGTATCGGTACGAGGACGTATCGATGAGCTCCGCCCCGGGGACGGTGCTCGCCCGCACCACCACACGCACCACCGTCAGCGAAGGGGCCGGGGGATGAATGCCCGAACCGAGCCTGCAGAGGCAGCAGCGGAGCCGCCGGACGCGACCGCGCGCCCGGCACTGATACGTGAGCTTCTGCTGGTCGCGGGGCTCTTCCTCGTCTACAAGCTGGGCCGGCAGCTGGCCACCGGGCACACCGGCAACGCCTTCCACAACGCCCACCGCGTGTGGGACCTGGAGCGGGCGCTGCACCTCCCCCACGAGAACTCCGTGCAGTCCGCACTGCTGCACGGCGACACCCTCGTCCACCTGGCGAACGCCTACTACGCCACCGTCCACTTCCCGGCGACGCTGGCCTTCCTGGTCTGGCTGTATCTGAGGCGGCCCGCCCACTACGTGTGGGCCCGCCGGGTCCTCGCGGTCGTCACCACGGCCGCGCTGGTGCTGCCGTTCACGTTCCCGCTGGCGCCGCCGCGGATGCTGACCGGCACCGGACTGGTGGACACCGCCCGCCGCTACGGCCCGTCCGTGTACGGACCGCCGTCCAGCGACCATCTGTCCAACCAGTTCGCGGCGATGCCGTCGCTGCACTTCGGCTGGGCGCTGATGGTGGCGATCGGCCTGATCGTGGCCACCCGGTCCCGGTGGCGCTGGCTGTGGCTGCTGCACCCGCTGATCACCCTGCTGGTGATCGTGGGCACGGCGAACCACTACTGGCTCGACGCGATCGTCGCGACGGCCATGCTGGGGCTCACCCTCGCCGTGATCCGTCGGCCGCACCGGACGGCCGGCACGGCGGGACGCGGCGCCGGCCGGCTCGCGCCACGCGAGCCCGTCCTGGTGGGAGCGGCCCGATGAGCGCCGCCGCCCTGATCTCCGTCGCCCTCTCCCTCGTCTCCGCGATCGCCTACGCGCTGGCCGCCGTCGCCCAGGAACGCCTCGCCGCCCGCACCACGGCGACCGGCCTGCTGCGGCTGCTCGGCACCGGCGCCTGGTGGTCGGCGGTCGGTCTGAACGCGGCGGCCGCCCTGCTGCACGTCGTCGCCCTCAAGTACGGCCCGCTCACCCTCGTCCAGCCGCTGGGCGCGCTCACCCTGGTCGCGGCCGTACCGCTCGGCGCGCGGGCGGCCGGGCGCCGGGTCAGCCCGGTGGAATGGCGCGGTACGGCGCTGACGCTGCTCGGGCTCGCCGCGCTGCTCGTCACCGCCTCCGGTCCGGCACCCGCGCGGGTGCTGTCGTTGACCGAGGCACTGGCGGTCGCGGGTACGACCGCCGCCGCGATCGGCATGCTGTCCTGGCCCGGCGCCCGGCCCGGCCTCCGGCACGCGACGGCGTCCGGCTTCGCCTCCGGCGTCGCCTCGGCACTGACCCAGACGGTCACCGTGGCGGCCACGGACCGCACGGGCCCGGCGCTGAGCACCGAGGTCGTCGTGGTCCCCGTGCTCGTCGCCGGGTTCGCCGTCGGCGGGCTGCTGCTGTCGCAGACCGCCTACCGCGGCGGCCTCGGCGCGCCGCTGGCCGTGGTGACCCTCGCCAACCCGGTGGCCGCCGCGGTCATCGGCCTCAGCCTGCTCGGCCAGGGTCTCCGGGGTGGCCCGGCCGGCGTCCTGCTGGCCCTCGCCGGAGCGGGCCTGGCGTCCTGGGGCGTGGTCCTGCTCACCCGGGTCACGCCGGAGCCGGTGCCCGAGGACGACGACCACCCCGTGGCCGCGGTACTGGCTCTGGAGCCGGGCAGCGCGACCACCGAACCGGCCCTGATTCCGCGGCAGCCGGACCAGCCCGGACACCTCACGGCGCTGTGACGCGCCGCGGGCGGCCGGATCACTCCGGATGGGCCACCGCCTCCTTCTGCAGGTGCACCGCCGCCAGCAGGCTCAGCCTGGGCTCCGCCTGTCGCAGTGCCTTCACCGCCGCGACCGAGGCGATGTCCCCGGCGAAGCCGACAGCGGCCAGCCGGGAGCGGACCCAACGCGCGCGCACCTGGGACTCGGTGGCGGCCGCCGCGGCCTCGACCAGCGCGGCGGCGCGTGCCAGACCCGGGCGTTCCTGAGGCGATGCCTCGGCCAGCGCCTGGCGCAGGGCGACCGCGACCATGTCCGCGTCCCGGATGACCGGCACGACGTCGTGCTTCCTGTTGAATCCTGTGAGAGCTGCCATGTGGATCATCGTGACCGCCATGCCCGCCGCCTGGCACGAGACTTGAGGATTCCCAGAGGGTCGGCCCTCGTCAGCGTGCGTGCCGCCCCCGGTTGCCGCCCGGTGTCGCGCTTGACTTCGAGAGCACTTGAACTCGTAGCGTTCCCGGCATGAGCACTGCACAGCACAAGATCGGATCGGGTTTCGGCGCCACCAGCACCGCCGACGAAGTCCTGCGGGGCATCGACCTGACCGGAAAGCTCGCCCTCGTCACCGGCGGCTACTCGGGCATCGGCCTGGAGACCACCCGCTCGCTCGTGAAGGCCGGCGCCCACGTGGTCGTGCCCGCCCGCCGCCCGGTCACCGCCGAGCAGGCGGTGGCCGACATCCCCGGCGTCGAACTGGACGAGCTGGACCTCGGCGACCTGGAGAGCGTGCGCGGTTTCGCCGAGCGGTTCCTCGCCTCGGGGCGGACCATCGACATCGTGATCGACAGCGCCGGGATCATGGCGTGCCCGGAGACCAGGGTGGGGCCCGGCTGGGAGGCCCAGTTCGCCACCAACCACCTCGGCCACTTCGCCCTCGTCAACCGTCTGTGGCCCGCGATCGCACCGGGTGGTGCCCGGGTCGTCTCCGTCTCCTCCCGCGGCCACCACTTCTCCGGAATCCGCTGGGACGACGTCCACTGGCGGCGGGGTTACGACAAGTGGGAGGCGTACGGCCAGGCCAAGACCGCCAACGTCCTGTTCGCCGTCCAGCTCGACAAGCTCGGCCGTGACGCCGGCGTCCGCGCCTTCGCCCTGCACCCCGGCGGCATCATCACCCCGCTCCAACGGCACCTGCCCAAGGAGGAGATGATCGAGCGCGGCTGGATCGACGAGGACGGCAACGTGCTCAACCCCGAGGGCTTCAAGACCCCGCAGCAGGGTGCGGCGACCCAGGTGTGGGCGGCGACCTCGCCACAGCTGGACGGGCTCGGTGGGGTCTATCTGGAGGACTGCGACATCGCCGAGCTCGCACCGGAGGGCGAGGAGCGCGCCGGCGTCAAGAACTGGGCGATCGACCCCGAGGAGGCGGCCCGGCTCTGGGAGCTGTCGGCGCAGCTGACGGGCGTCGACGCGTTCTCGGCCTAGGCGTACGGCCGCCCTTGGGCGAGCGGCGCCCTGAGCGAACGGCGCCGTGCGCAAGCGCCGTCCTGGGCGAGCGGCGTCGCATGCCACGAGTGCCGCTCAGTGCCGCACGGCGGCTCGGTCACGACATGCAGCGGCGGCCGGTGCCACGCGTTCCGCGTGCACCGGCCGCCGTCGGCGTGCTCCCCCGTCGGGGACTGTTCAGTTCCAGCCCCGCGAGTCCTGCTTGAGCGCGGTGTCGACGGTCAGGGCCGTCGCCACCACGAGGCTCAGCAGCGGCTCGGGCAACTGGTAGTGGATCTGCAGGACGTAGTTGTCCGCGGTCGTGAAGAGCGTCTTGGCGAGGCCCTCCCAGGTCTTGGTGATCCGGGCGACCTCGTTGTCCGCGTGGTCGACGATCGCGAAGTTCCACGCCCGCCAGTTCTCCGCCTTGATCGCGCCGACCTGCTGGCCGTTCGCGTTCATCGCGAAGTTGATCTTCCCGATCATGTTCTGCTGGACGATCTCGCCGACCTGCGACCCGTCCGGACGCGACACGATCACGCGGGACTTGAAGAACTTCGCGGGCCGGGTCAGCAGCAGCTGCGGCTGGCCGTAGGCGTCGCGGATCTCCAGCTTGTGGGTCATGAACTGGTCGAGGCTGGAGACGAAGCGCAGGATCTTCTTCAGCACGCCCTGCCCGACCTCGGTGACCGAGCCGATGTCCCGGCCGTTCTGATCCATGACCTTGTACTCGTTGGTCACCTCGATCAGCTTGGCCTTCTGGTTCACCACCAGGACGGGCTCGGTGAAGAGGGTGCCGCCGCCGGGGCCGCCGGCCGCGACCCCGGCCTGCTGCTGCACCTGACGCTGCACCTTGGCGTCGACGCCCTGCGCCTGCGGGGCGCCGTACTGCTGGGGACCGGCCTGCTGCTGCGGAACCTGACCGGCGGGCTGCCCCGCCGGGTTGGTGTGCTGGGTCCACTGCGCGCCGTCCCAGTAGCGGAGCGTCTGGGGCGCTCCGTGCGGATCCGGGTACCAGCCTGCCGGAGTGTTCGATTGCGTGGTCACCGGGGCACACTACCCTGATGTGACCGGTACCTGACCAGTCCGCACGGAGCGGTCTTCATCGCCCGTTCACTCCGAGGCGATCGCCGGGTCGCTGACGCCGGGGTGGCCGTTCTCGACGTGGCCGGCGAAGCCGCGCAGGAAGGCCGGGTCGGCGTCACAGGTCACCGTCACGTCGTACCAGCGCTTGCTCGCCGTGAGGTCCACGGTGTGCCTGACGGTCGCGCCGGGCCGTACGGTCACCGTCGCCGGGGCGCCGCCGTAACCGCTCACGACCTTCAGCTTCACCGTGCCGGAGCCCTTGTTGGTGAAGGTGAGTTCCAGGTCGTCGCCCTTGTGCCGCGCGGTCGCCTCCGGTCCCGCGGCCTTGCCCTTGCCCTTGAAGACGCGCAGGAAGCCGTTGGGGCCGTGCACGGCGAGGTCGTGCAGACCGCCGGAGTAGGCCGAGTTCCAGGTGTCGGTCAGGGACTTGCCGGCCGTGGTGGTGTAGGTCCAGGGGCCGTCGGTGCGGTTGCCAGAGGTCACCAGGAAGGCGGCGCCCGCGTGCGCCCCCGAGGCGAACGTGAGGGTGAGGGTGCCGGCCGCGGTGTCCGCGGAACCGTCCACCACCGGGGCGTACTTCAGCGGGCGGGTGGGCCGGCTGCCGCGCTCCTGCTTGGGCAGGGCGGGGTGGGCGGGCGGCTTCGGCACGTAGTCGGGGTGCCGGTTGTGGTCCGGCGGCTCGTACGCGGCCGTGGACGGCAGCGCGACCGGCTTGGTGTCCTTGCGGGAGAAGTCGAAGGCGGCCGTCAGGTCGCCGACGACGGCGCGGCGCCACGGGGAGATGTTCGGCTCCTGCACGCCGAAGCGGCGTTCGATGAACCGGATGATCGAGGTGTGGTCGAAGGTCTCGGAGCAGACGTAGCCGCCCTTGCTCCACGGGGAGACGACCAGCATCGGGACGCGCTGGCCCAGCCCGTAGGGGCCGGCGACATGGCTCGCGTCGCCCTTGTACAGGTCGGGGGTGGCGTCCACGGTCGACTTGCCCTGGGCGCCGGAGGCCGGCGGGTACGGCGGGATGACGTGGTCGAAGAAGCCGTCGTTCTCGTCGTAGGTGATGAACAGCGCGGTCCTGCCCCAGACTTCGGGGTTGGAGGTGAGCGCGTCCAGGACCTGGGAGACGTACCAGGCGCCGTAGTTGGCGGGCCAGTTGGGGTGCTCGGTGAAGGCCTCAGGGGCGACGATCCAGGAGACCTGTGGCAGCTTGCCGGCCTTGACGTCGGCCTTCAGCTGGTCGAAGAAGCCCTCGCCCTTGCGTGCGTCGGTGCCGGTGCGGGCCTTGTCGTACAGCGGGTCGCCGGGCTTGGCGTCGCGGTACTGGTTGAAGTAGAGCAGGGCGTTGTCGCCGTAGTTGCCGCGGTAAGCGTCGTCGATCCAGCCCCAGCCGCCGTTCGCGTCGAGGCCGTCGCCGACGTCCTGGTAGATCTTCCAGGAGACCCCGGCCTTCTCCAGGCGCTCGGGGTACGTCGTCCAGCCGTAACCCTTCTCGTCGTTGCCGAGGACCGGGCCGCCGCCCTGGCCGTCGTTGCCGACGTAACCGCTCCACATGTAGTAGCGGTTCGGGTCGGTCGAGCCCATGAACGAGCAGTGGTAGGCGTCACAGATGGTGAAGGCGTCCGCGAGGGCGTAGTGGAACGGTATGTCCTCGCGGGTCAGGTGCGCCATGGTCGTGGTGCCCTTGGCCGGCACCCACTTGTCGTACTTGCCCCCGTTGAAGGCGGCGTGGGTGTCCTGCCAGCCGTGCGGCAGGTCCTGGATGAACGCGAGGCCCAGGTCGTCGGCGTCCGGGTGGAAGGGCAGGATGTCCTTGGTGCCGTCCGACTGCTTCCAGACCGAGCGGCCGTTCTGCGTGACGGAGCGGGGGTCACCGAAGCCGCGGACGCCTCGGAGCGTGCCGAAGTAGTGGTCGAAGGATCGGTTCTCCTGCATGAGGACGACGATGTGCTCGACGTCCCGTACCGTTCCGGTGCGATGGCTCGCGGGCAGCGCGGCGGCACGCTGGATGCTGCTGGACAGTGCGGTGAACGCCGTGGTGGCGCCCGCGAGTTGGAGGAATCGGCGCCGATTGACTTCGGGCATGGGTCTGCGGGTCCTCTCGTCCTGACGTACGTGATCCGCCCAAATGACGGAATCTGCGCGCAGCGAGTGTTCCAAGAGCGACAAACGTCAGGGAAGGGTCTGGTGGCGCCCATGTGAAACTCGGTGGTCCGTGTGGTGCGGCAATCGTTCGCACGCGGGCTTCCGTCAGACGGAAGTCGGCGTTGCGCCGTGTGCGGCACGTCCCGACGATGTGGCCACCACCCACAGACGGGAGCCGCAGCCATGCCGCACATGACCGCTTTCGCACGGAATCAGTGGTACGTCGCCGCCTACAGCGAGGAGGTCGGACGCGAGTTGCTCGGCCGGACGATCCTCGGGGAACCGCTCGTCCTCTACCGTGCCGAGGAGGACGGCGGCCCGGTCGCCCTGCACGACCGGTGTGTCCACCGCCGCTACCCGCTCTCCTCCAGCGGCCTGGACGGCGACCGGATCGTCTGCGGCTACCACGGTTTCACCTACGACCGCACCGGCGCCTGCGTCTACGTACCGGGCCAGAAACGCATCCCGCGCACCGCGCGCGTCGCCTCCTACCCGGTGGTGGAGCAGGACTCGCTGGTCTGGGTGTGGATCGGCGACCCGGCGCTCGCCGACCCGCGGACGATCCCGCGGGCCCGGCACCTGGACTCCCCCGGCTGGACCACCGTGCGCGGCATGGAGCCGATCGACGCCGACTACGGCCTGCTCGTCGACAACCTCCTCGACCTGTCGCACGAGACGTATCTGCACGGCGGATACATCGGCACCCCCGAGGTCGCCGAGACGCCCATCACCACCGAGGTGGACGAGGGCGCGGGCGTGGTCCGGGTCAGCCGGCACATGGACGACGCCGAGTGCCCGTCGTTCTACGCCCGTTCGACCGGCATCGAGGGCCGGATCACCCGCTGGCAGGACATCGAGTACCACGCACCCTGTCTGTATCTGCTGCACAGCCGGATCGCGCCGGTGGGCGTCGTGCCGGAGCCGGACGGCGGCGACCCGCACGGCTTCCACACCGAGATCACCTACGCCATCACGCCCTCGGCGGACGGCAAGGTGTACGACTTCTGGGCGGTGTCCCGGGACTGGGCGACCGAGGACGCCGAGGTCACCGAGTTCCTGCGGGCCAACAACCACACCGTGGTGATGCAGGACGTGGACGCGCTCAATCTGCTGCAGCGCACCCTCGGCACCGAACGCACCGGCTACCAGGAGTTGAGCATCAACATCGACACCGGCGGCCTGGCCGCGCGCCGCATCCTGGCCCGCCTGGTCGAGGAGGGCGACAAGCCCGTCGAGGAGGTCCGGTGAGCCCCGGTACCGGCGAGGTCTACCGCATCGACTGGCTGCCGGGCACGGACCTGCTGCACGGCACCTGCCACTGCGGTGCGGAGCACACCGCCGATGACCCGGTGCTGATGTGGGAGTGGATGCTGGCGCATCCCGAAGGACACGACAGCGAAGAGGCCGTGCGGTGACCGAACTCGAACTCGTCGTGGCCGCGAGGGAGTTCGCCGCCCAGGGAGTCCTGGCCCTGACGCTGCGCGATCCGCTCGGCCGTGAGCTGCCCGACTGGGATCCCGGCGCCCATGTGGACCTGCTGCTCGGGCCGGGGCTGGAGCGGCAGTACTCGCTGTGCGGGGATCCGGCGGACCGGTCGGCGTGGCGGATCGCGGTGCTGCGCGAACCGGCCGGGCGGGGAGGGTCGGCCCATGTGCACGAGCAGGTGGGCGAGGGCGGGAAGATCCGGGTGCGCGGGCCGCGCACCCACTTCCGGCAGGAGCCCGCGCCCCGCTACCGGTTCATCGCGGGCGGCATCGGCATCACCCCGATCCTGCCAATGCTCGCCGCAGCCGAACAGGCGGGCGCCGACTGGACGTTGCTCTACGGCGGACGCACCCGCTCGTCCATGGCGTTCACCCCGGAGCTCGCCCGCTACGGCGACCGGGTCACCCTCGCCCCGCAGGACGAGACCGGCCTGCTGGACCTGGGCCCGGTGCTCGACGACCTGCCCGAGGGCACCCTGGTGTACTGCTGCGGTCCGGGGCCCCTGCTGGACGCCGTCGACGAGCGCTGCCCGGCCGGAGTGCTGCGTGTGGAGCGCTTCCAGCCGAAGGAGCAACAGCCGGGCATGGACGGGGCGTTCGAGGTCGTGCTCGCCCGCAGCGGCCGGAGCGTCACCGTCCCGCCGGAGGTGTCCGTACTGGACGCGGTACGCGCCGCCGGGGTTCAGGTGCTCTACTCCTGCACGGAAGGGACGTGCGGCACCTGCGAGACCGATGTGCTGGAGGGCGCCCCGGATCACCGGGACTCGGTCCTGACCGAGGAGGAGCGGTCGGCGGGAGACACGATGATGATCTGTGTGTCCCGGTGCCGGGGCGCCCGTCTGGTGCTGGATCTGTGAGGGTGGTCCTGGATCAGGACGTCAGGTAGGCCTCCACCTCACTGAACTGCCCGGCCGGCCAGCCCGTGTTGGCGCTGACGGTGAGGCGGAGGTACCGCAGGTTCGTGCTGCTCGGCAGGGCGACGGTGGCCGTGTTGCCGGTGGCCGGGTCGAAGCGGTAGCCCTGGGAGCCCACGACGGTCGAGTAGGTCGCGCCGTCGGTGCTGCCGAGCACGGTGATGGCCTGGGTGCGGGCGCCCCAGGCCGCAGACGGCGGCAGCTTCAGCACCAGGCGGCGCACGGCGTAGGACGAGCCGAGGTCGACCGTCCAGGACTGCGGGAAGGCGTTGTTGGCGGACTCCCAGTAGGAGTTCGCGTCACCGTCGACCGCCTTGCCGGGCGTGTAGACGTCCTGGGAGCCGGTCGCGGTGGCCGGCCTGCCCTTGGCGAGGTTGCGGTTCGGATCGGGGTCGGGGTTGCCCTGGCCGGGCTGGGGCCAGGTGGAACAGTCCGACCAGGTGCTGGACCAGCCGGAGTTGCCGCCGCCGTCGGTGAGGGTGAAGGAGCCGGAGTTCGCCGGGTAGGGGCAGTTGTAGATGCCGGCGGCCCCGACCTGGGCGGCGGTGACGTTCCTGAAGGTGGCCGCGCCCTGTGCCTCGGCCTGGACGACGACCGTTCCGGTGTTCTTGACCGTCGCTCCGGTGACGTCGACGTTCTTCACCGGGTAGCCCTGTCCGCCGCCGGAGACGAACTCGAAGGCGCTGTACGGGCTGTCGGCGATCGTCGTGTCGGTGATGTTCACGGTCGCGTTGATCGCGCTGTCGTAGGAGTCGACCCGCAGCGCGCCCATCGGGTGGTTCCAGTTGGGGTTCATCGCTCCGGTGCGCACGAGTGTGTTGCCGTCGACCGTGATGGTGCCCGACAGCGGGGAGAAGGGGTCCATGAACTTCTGGTTGGAGATCGCGATACCGCTGCCGAGGGCGTTGGTGTCGGAGACCAGGTTGTTCTTCACGGAGATGTCGGTACCGCCGTAGACGGCGATGCCGTTGGCGAGGTTGGGCTGCGTGATCGTGTTGTTCTCGAAGCTGGAGTTCGTGTCCGGCGAGTACAGCGACCACATGGCGAGGGCGTCGTCGCCCTGGTTGCGCAGGAAGTTGTTGCGGACGACGACGCCCCTGGCGGTGCCGTTGAGGTTGATGCCGTCGGCGGTGGTGTCGAGGAAGCGGTTGTTCTCCACGACCAGGTTGTCGTTGCTGCCGGTCAGCCACATGCCGCACTTCAGGTGCTGGATCCACATGCCGGAGACGGAGGAGTTCGGGCCGAGGGAGCCGTTGACGAAGTTGTCGGGACTGGAGTCGACGCGCTCGGTGACCTCCCCGATGACCGCGAAGTCCTTGATGTGGACGTTCCCGGAGGAACTGGACTGGTCGATGAACCGGGAGGTGTGCACCACCGAGTACCAGCTGCCGGCGCCCTGGAGCGTCACGTTCTGCACGCCGTTGAGGGACGAGGTGATCTTGTAGTCACCCGGTGGGATCCAGACCGTTCCGCCCTGGGCGGCGGCGATGGCGTCCCGGAAGGCCTGGGTGGAGTCACCGTTGCCGCTGGGGTCGGCGCCCTTGGAGACGACGGACACGGAGCCGGCGGGCTGGGTGGCGGGCGCCGCGACCTGCTCGAAGTCGGCGACGTCGACCGTGACCTGGGTGCCGGCCGACTCGAAGGTGACCTTGTCGCCCGCCTGGATGTTCCGGCCGAGCATCAGGCGCGCGTCGTCGAAGAAGTGATGCTGCTTGGCGCCGGGGATCCAGCCGGTGTCGATGTAGGAGTACTTGGAGGTGACGGTCAGGGTGCTCGCGAGCTTGACCCCGTTGACGTAGACGTCGAGCGTGCCGGTCTGGCCGTCGGGCACGCTGTAGGAGACGTTGACGGCGTTGGCGGCCTGGGGCGCCGTGAACTCGACGCGCTGTCCGGAGATGAGGCGCACGGCCTGCCGTCCGGAGGCTTCGGAGGCGAGCGTGCCCTGGGTGTAGTCCGGGCCGATCCTGGTGCCGGAGGTGGTCGCCGACTCCGCCTCCACGGAGGTGAAGGGGAGGGCGGCGCCGGCGGCCGCGTGGGCGGCGGGCGCGACGGCGATGAGCATGCCGGCGGCGAGAGTCCCAGCCACCGTGGCTGGCATGCTCCTGACAGTTCTCTGCATGTGCTGATCCCTTCGAGGTGGGGGTGCGGGGATAGCGCGGTGCGTCGGCGGCTCAGCTCCGCAGCCAGGCCGCCGTGTCCTGGGGCAGCCGGCCGTCGTCCAGCGGGCCGCTGCTCAGCAGGAGTCGGGAGTGCGCGGGGAGGTCGGCGGGTGTGGGCGCGAAGTTGACCACGCACATCGCCCCCTCGGCACGGATGAAGGCCAGTACCCCGTCGGGGGCGGGCAGCCAGGTCAGGGGGCCGTCGCCGAAGACCGGGCGGGTGGCGACGGCCTGGCGGTAGAGGGAGAGCATGGAGCCGGGGTCCCGCTGTTGACGGTCGACGGCGTACGACGGCCAGTCGGCCGGCTGGGGCAGCCAGGGCTCCTGCCGCGCACCGAATCCCGCGTACGGCATACCGGCGACCCACGGCAGCGGCACCCGGCAGCCGTCCCGGCCCGGGTCGGCTCCCCGCGAGCGACAGTACATCGGGTCCTGTATGCGGTCGACGGGGATCTCGGCCTCCGGCAGCCCGAGTTCCTCCCCCTGGTAGAGGTACACCGCGCCCGGCAGGGCCAGCGACAGCAGGGCGGCGGCCCGCGCCCGCCGGGTCCCGAGCGCCAGGTCGGACGGGGTGCCGAAGGCCTTGGAGGCGAAGTCGAACCCGGTGTCCTCGCGGCCGTAGCGGGTGACCGTGCGGGTGACGTCGTGGTTGCACAGCACCCAGGTGGCCGGGGCACCGACGGGGGCGTGCTCGGCGAGGGTGGTGTTGATCGAGGCGCGCAGCCGGCCGGGGTCCCAGGGGCAGGAGAGAAAGGAGAAGTTGAAGGCGGTGTGGAGTTCGTCGGGGCGCAGATAGCGGGCGAAGCGCTCGGCGTCGGGCAGCCAGAGCTCGCCGACGAAGACGCCGTCGTACTCGTCCGCGACGCGCCGCCAGGACCGGTAGACGTCGTGGAGTTCGTCGCGGTCGACGAAGGGGTGCGGCTCGGGGTGGGAGGCGAGGTCGGGCAGGGCCGGGTCCTTGGCGAGCAGGGCGGCGGAGTCGACGCGGACACCGGCGACGCCTCGCTCGAACCAGAACCGCAGGATGTCCTCGTGCTCCTGGCGGACGGCCGGGTGGGCCCAGTTGAGGTCCGGCTGCTCGGGCGTGAACAGGTGCAGATACCAGTCGCCGTCGGGCAGCCGCGTCCACACCGGCTCGGTGGAGCCGACGAACTGCGACGGCCAGTCGTTCGGCGGGAGTTCGCCGTGCGGTCCGCGCCCTTGCCGGAAGTGGAAGAGCTCGCGCTCCGGGCTGCCGGGTCCGGCGGCGAGCGCGGCCCGGAACCAGGGGTGCTGGTCGGAGACGTGGTTGGGCACGATGTCGACGATGGTCCGGATGCCCAGCTCCCGGGCCTCCGCGATGAGTTTCTCCGCCTCGGCGAGGGTGCCAAAGGCCGGGTCGATGGTCCGGTAGTCGGCGACGTCGTAGCCACCGTCCTTCAGGGGTGACAGATACCAGGGGGTGAACCACAGTGCGTGCACGCCGAGTTCGGCGAGATACGGCAGCTTGGCGCGGACGCCCGCGAGGTCGCCGGTGCCGTCGCCGTCGCCGTCCGCGAAGCTGCGGACGTAGACCTGGTAGATGACGGCCGAGCGCCACCAGTCGCGGTCCGTTCGGGCATGGGTGGGCTGTCCCACGGAGCTTCCCTTTCTATACGTGGCGGCGGCGTCAGCCCTTGGTGCTGCCCGCGCTGATCCCGGCGATGATGTGCCGCTGGAAGACGAGGAACAGCGCCACCATCGGGATGCTGGCGATCACCATGGCGGCGATGAGCACGGTGAGCTGGATGTTCTGCGACAGCTGGACCAGGGCCACGCTGATCGGCTGCCTGTCGGTGTCGGAGAAGACCATCAGCGGCCACAGGAAGTCCTGCCAGACGGCGACCAGCGCGAAGATCGACACCACGCCGAGCACCGGCCGGGACATGGGCAGCACCACCGACCACAGGATGCGCGTCTTGCCGGCGCCGTCGATCTCGGCGGCCTCCAGCACATCGCGGGGCAACTGGTCGAAGAACCGTTTGAGCAGGTAGAGGTTGAAGGCGTTCGCGACGGCCGGGAGCCAGATGGCGAGGGGGTCGTTGAGCAGGCTGGTATGGATCAGCGGCAGGTCGGCGACCGTGAGGTACTTCGGTACGACGAGGGCCTGCGCCGGGACCATGAGGGTGGCCAGGATGCCGCCGAGGATCACCTTGCCGAAGGCCGGTTTCAGCTTGGACAGGGCATAGGCGGCGGCCGTGCAGAACACCAGCTGGAACGCCCAGGCGCCGGCCGCCTGCACCACCGTGTTCCACAGGTGCCGCGGCAGCTGCATCAGGTCCCAGGCGTCGGTGTAGCCGCCGAGGTGCCAGTGCTCGGGGATCAGCGTCGGCGGTGTGCGGGCCACCTCGTCCGGCGACTTCAGCGCGCCGGTCACCATCCAGTAGACCGGGAAGAGGAACGCCAACGCGAAGAGGACGACGACGGCCGTGAACACGGTCCAGTAGACGGCCTTGCCGCGCGGGCGGGCGAGGGTGGCCGGGGAGATCAGGGTGCGGGTGCTCATGCGCTGTCCCCCTCGGTGCGGGTGAGCCGCAGATAGCCGGCGGAGAAGGCGCCGAGCAGCACCAGGAGCATGACGCTGAGGGCGCAGGCGCCGCCGAAGTCGTTGTAGAGGAAGGCGTACTTGTAGATGAGGTAGAGAACGGTCACCGTGGCGTTCTCCGGTCCGCCGCCGGTGATGACGAACGGCTCGGTGAACACCTGCATGGTGGCGATGATCTGCAGGAGCATCAGCATCAGGATCACGAACCTGGTCTGCGGGACGGTGACGTGCCGGACGCGCTGGAGCAGGTTCGCGCCGTCCAGTTCGGCGGCCTCGTACAGCTCGCCCGGGATGGACTGCAGGGCGGCGAGGTAGATGAGGACGGTGCCGCCCATGTTGGCCCACGTCGCCACGATCACCAGGGAGACGAGCGCGGTGTCGCTGCCGTTGGACCAGTTGGACGCCGGCAGGTGGAGGAAGCGCAGCGCCTCGTTGGCGAGGCCGGCTCCGGGGTCGTAGAACCACTTCCACAGCAGGGCGCTGACCACCGGCGGGATCATCACCGGCAGATAGACCACGACCCGGAAGAAGGCCTTGGCGTGCCGCAGCTCGTTGAGGACGAGGGCGAGGAGGAAGGGGATCGCGAAGCCGATCAGCAAGGCGAGCAGGGTGAAGTACAGGGTGTTGCGCCATGCCGCGCCGAATTCGGGGTCGTGCAGCACTCGGGTGAAGTTGGCGGTGCCGACCCACTCGGGCTTCGAGCCGGGCGTGTACTTCTGGAAGGCGATGACGACCGCGCGGATCGCCGGGTACCAGGAGAACAGGGCGAAGCAGACGAGGCCGCCGAGGAGGAAGGCGTAGGCGCGGGCCTGGTCGAGGAGGCGGCGCCGCCTCCGGCCCCCTACCGGGGGCGGCGCCGGGACCGGGTGGACGGCGGCCCGGGTCGCGGGCCGCCGGTCGGCTGTCTTCGTCATGGCGGTCAGCTCCGGGCCAGGATGCCGTCGATCTTTCCGGAGGCGTCCTTGAGGAGCTGGTCGATGTCGGCGTCCTTCTCGGTGAGGACGGCGGAGACGGTCGAGTCGAGGACGGAGTAGATCTGCTGCGCGTCCGGCGGCTCGATCTTCATCT
Source organism: Streptomyces sp. NPDC031426 (assembly GCF_055581585.1). Classification (NCBI taxonomy): domain Bacteria; kingdom Bacillati; phylum Actinomycetota; class Actinomycetes; order Kitasatosporales; family Streptomycetaceae; genus Streptomyces; species Streptomyces sp. NPDC031426. Next base: position 147,010 of record NZ_JBVIJE010000003.1, on the reverse strand, counting down.
GCAGCTGCTGGTTGCCGTCGAGGAAGGACTGGTAGTTCTCCACCGGGACGTTGGCGTTGGCCTTCTTGGCCTGCTGGTCCTTGGCGTCGGCGGCGCCGGTGAACAGGCGCGGCTCGGGCAGGCCGACGGGGGCGTTGTTCTTCCTGGCGCGGGCGTAGTCACCGAGGAAGCCCGTTCCCGGGGTGAGGAACATGTGGTCCAGCCACTTCAGGCCGGCCCGGATCTGGGCGGGCGTGTCGTGCTTGTCGAACATGTAGCCGTCGCCGCCGATGAGCGTGCCCTTGCCGCCCGGCATCGGGCCGATGGCGATGTCGTCGTAGTTCGCGCCCTTCTCCTTGACCAGGATCGGGATGTTGTCGGGGGCGGCGAGATACATGCCGAGCTTGCCCGAACCCATCATCTGCTGCACGTCGTTGATGACGAGGAGCTGCTTGCTGCCCATCGAGTTGTCGGTCCACCGCATGTCGTGCAGGTTCTGCAGGACGGCGTGGCCCTCGGGGGTGTCGATGGTGGCCTTCTTGCCGTCGCCGGCGACGACGTCCCCTCCCTGGGAGTACAGCTCGGCGGTGAAGTGCCAGCCGCCCTGGTTCTGGGCGCTGTAGTCGGCGTATCCGACGGTGCCGTTGCCGAGGTCGGCGATCTTCCTGGCGTCGGCGCGGACCTCGTCCCAGGTCGTCGGCGGCTTGTCGGGGTCGAGGCCGGCCTTCTGGAACAGCTTGCGGTTGTAGATCAGCCCCATGCTGTATCCGGTGCGCGGGATGCCGTAGACCTTTCCGTCGACGGTGTAGATGTCCCGCAGCTGCTTCTGGATGGTGCCGTAGGACTTCAGGTCCTTCAGGTACGGCGTGAGATCGGCCGCCTGGTGGATGTCCACGACATGCCGGGCGTCGGTGAAATACGTGTAGAAAACGTCTTCCATCTGACCGCCGGCGAGCTTCGCGTCGAAGGTCTTCGGGTCCTGGCAGGGGAAGGCGTCGTGCGCGACGACGTCGATGTCCGGGTTCTGCTTGGCGAAGGAGGCGAGGTCCTCCTCGAAGAACCTCCGGTCGACCTTGGCGCTCTTGGGCGGCTCGCAGTTGACGGTGATGCGCGTCTTGCCGCCGGCCGAGCCGTCGCCGCCGGAGCCGCAGGCGGTGGCGGCAAGGGCGAGCGAGGAACAGACGCCGATCGCGACGAAGGTACGGCGGAACCCGGTGCTTCTCATCGGTGGACCCCCTGATGGCACTCATGGCAGGACCGGTGGGCGCCGCACACTCAAGCACCGCCGACATCGTGGCGCAAGATATCGCGCAGAATATGAAATTGTTCGACAAGCAGTCGGATCTTCTCGATCTCAGCCGCGCGGAGCCTGCCCGGTGGACCCCCGCACCACCAGCTCGGGTTCGAACAGCAGCTCCTCGGCGGGTACGGCGGTGCCGCCGATCTGCGCGTTCAGCAGCTCGACGGCCGCGCGGCCCATGGCCTCGATGGGCTGGCGGACGGTGGTGAGCGGGGGCTCGGTGCAGTTCATGAAGGCCGAGTCGTCGTAGCCGACGACGGAGATGCGGCCGGGGACGTCGTGTCCCTTGCGGCGGGCGGCCCGGATCGCGCCGAGGGCGAGCGGGTCGCTGGCGCAGATGATGCCGGTGACACCGCGGTCGATCAGCCGGGACGCGGCGGCGTGACCGCCCTCGATGGAGAAGATCGCCCGGGCGACGAACTCCTCCGGCAGGTCGCCGGCGATCGCCCGCGCGGCGGCCAGCTTGCGGGCCGAGGGCACATGGTCGCCGGGGCCGAGGACCAGTCCGACGCGCTCGTGACCGAGGGAGGCGAGGTGCCGCCAGGCCTGCTCGACGGCGACCGCGTCGTCGCAGGACACGCCCGGGAAGCCGAGGTGTTCGATGGCCGCGTTGACCAGTACGACGGGGATGTTGCGCTCGGCGAGCAGCCGGTAGTGGTCGTGCGGGGCGTCCGCCTGCGCGTACAGGCCGCCGGCGAACACGACGCCGGAGACCTGCTGCTGCAGCAGCAGTTCGACGTAGTCCGCCTCCGAGACCCCGCCCTTGGTCTGTGTGCACAGCACCGGGGTGAGTCCGAGCTGGGCGAGCGCGCCGCCGATGACCTCGGCGAACGCCGGGAAGATGGGGTTCTGCAGCTCCGGCAGCACCAGGCCGACGAGCCGGGCGCGTTCGCCGCGCAGCTGGGTGGGGCGCTCGTAACCGAGCACGTCGAGTGCCGTCAGCACCGCCTGCCGGGTGGCGTCGGAGACCCCGGGTTTGCCGTTGAGCACCCGGCTGACGGTCGCTTCGCTGACGCCGACCTTCTTCGCCACTTCCGCAAGTCGTCGTGTCATGTACGCAAGCCTAGCGCAAGCCATGCAAGCGATTTGCGTAAGGGCGGAAGCAGAGCGCCTTTCAGAGCGCTCCTTGCCGGGCGACGGATTCTTCCGACCCGGCGCCGCCGGCGACCTGAACGCCGGCGGTGCCGGGTCAGCTCTCGGTGGCCGGTACGACAGTCAGATGGGCCGCCGTGCCCCGGAGGCGGCGCGGGCGGCGTACGGGCGCCGCGGGCCGGCGGTTCTCCCGCGCGACCATCGAAAGGCGCCGGTAGCCGAGACCGCGCAGGATCTCCGGCGTCTCCTCGACAAGGCGGCACTCGGCGCGGCCGCGCCGCGGATCGGGGTGGACCAGCAGGCGGACGGCCCCGTCGAGCCGGGTCGCGCTCTCGCCGACGGCACGGATCCAGTGCGGCAGGCCCTGCCGGTAGGCGGCCTCCATCAGCGGGTCCTGGGCGATGTCCCGGCGGATCGCCTGGAGTTCCTGGTCGTGACCGTACGTCTCCAGGGCGGTCCTGAGGTGGGCCAGCATCGGCAGGCACCAGCCCTGCTCATGCTCGCCGAGGACCTCTCCCGCGTCCGGATGGAACAGGACGAACCGCAGGAAGTTGTCACCGGGCATGGCCGTCGCGTGCGGGCGCACCCCCCGGAAAAGTGTCTCGAACGCGCCGTTGGCCATGACCACGTCCCAGCGGTGGTCGACGACCAGGGACGGGCAGCCGAGGGACTCCAGCAGTGCGGCGTAGTCCTGGAGATACGCCTGGGTCTCGCAAGTCTCGGGGACGGGCCGCGGTGCCGGCCGCTGCCCTCCTGCCTGATGTGCCATCGGGAGGTCACCCCTCTTGCCTCTGCGGCCTTCACGCGGCCCTGCGATCCTGCGGCCCGCGACAAGACCGTGTCAACTATCGTGGCATTCCGCGCGCATTGACGGCTGAAATTCGCCACAGTTGTGGCGACACCTGGATGTGAGTTCGAGGCACCCGATACTCTCCGGGAAGTTCACGGCGATCGCTCGTGAGAATCACGGACTCAGAAGCACGGACACATCTGAAGCCCTCGAGAGACGTAGGAGTTCTGTCGGTGACGGATGGCTACGAGGATCCGGGCGCCACGGCGACCGCCCAGCTGCCGGCCGTCGTCGCCCGCGTCACCGCGCTCGCCGACCGGCTCGGCGTGCCGCATGCCGAGGTCTTCGACGTCGGGCGGCTCTCCGTGGCCTGCGGGGTGCCGGAGCCGGTGGTCAAGGCCCTGCTCGCCGGCCGGCCCGCCGGAGAACCGGATGTCCAGGCACGCTTTCTGCAGCGCCTGGGCCTGCTGCGGCGCACCCGGCTGAAACCCAACGGCCGCAAGTACACCCAGCAGGAGATCGCCGACGGTGCGGGCATGTCACGGCAGCAGGCCGGCGCCCTCATCAACGGCGACCGGCGGCCGACCATGGAGCACTGCGACGCGCTGCAGCGTTTCTTCCGGGTGCACGCCGGTTTCCTGACCGCGGAGGACCCCGAGGCGCTGGCGGGCGCCCTGCAGCGCACCGAGCAGGAGCTGCTGACGAAGCTCGCCGACCGGGAGCGGGCCGCCGCCGGGGCCGAGGAGGATCCGCTGGAGCGGCTGCTGCAGGACCACGGGGTGCGCGGAATAGCCTGGCGGGCCGCGCAGTTGCCCACCGACCAGCACCGGGACAAGGTCGCGGAGTGGCTCGACATGCTCCTGGAGAGCGTCAAACGGCCCGAGTCGTGAGCCGGGGGAGGACTGTGGGCATCGGCAGGGACATGCGCCGGCTGTGCGGCGAGCTGGTGGGCGGGCTCGCGCTGCCCGCGCCGGCGCCACCGCGGGAGCTGTACGGCGCGCTGTGCGAGGCGATGAGCCGCCGCCGGGGCCGCCCGGTGCACTTCCGCGCGGCCGCCTTCCCGCCGGGCACGGCGAGCGGGCTGTGGCTGGACCTGACCGACCGCGACCTCGTCGTCGTGGAGGAACGCACCGCGCCCGACCACCAGTTGGTGATTCTCGGTCACGAGCTGTGGCACATGCATGCCGACCACCGCGGACACCACGTCGACGGCGTCGGGGTCGCCACGCGGCTGCTGCACGACGACACCGACCAGGAGGCGCTCCAGGCCACGGTGCAGCGGATCGCGGCCCGGACCCGTTTCGACCGCGCCGAGGAGCGGGACGCGGAGGCCTTCGGTCTGCTGCTGGCCAGCAAGTGCCGTACCTGGCTGGCCGGTTCGGCCCTGCGGGGCCCGGTGCAGCGGGACGACGTGGCCGGGCGCATCGAGGCGTCCCTGGGCTATCCGGGGTCACAGGGCTGATCCGGCCGTACGGCGCAGGGTCGGGCCGCTGACGACACGCCGGTCACCCCTGCAGGCCGTACCGAAAGGATTCGGCCTCGGCTGAGCGGGCGAACCGGGACGGGACCGAACGGCGTTGTCAGTGGTGGGCGGCAAGCTGGAGAGGTGCGCCGCAGGGCGCGCGACCGTGACGCCTATTCGGGGAGAGCCGATCGATGCCCACCGCCGTACTGACCGACCGCGAGCGCACCGCCGTACAGGCCTATCTGCGGCTGCTGCATACCGTGCGCGCCGCCTTCGACGGGCCACCGGACGCCGGCCGGCCCGCCGTGGTGCCGCCCGCCGTGCTGGCCGAGGCGGAACAGGCCCTGGCGCGCGCGGGCCTCGCGGGCAACGAGGAGCAGTTCTTCCGGCTGCTGCGCGACTGGTGCCCGCCGGCCTGACCGCGCCCGGTGCTCCGAGCCGCTGCCGGGGATTCAGGGATGCGGGACGACCACGGCGGTGGTGACCACTTGGTCGCGTACGGCCCACCTGCCGTCGAAGACCTGGAGCCGGCGGTCGCCGACCCGGGGCCCGGGGACGAGGAGTTCGGCACGCAGGGTGCCGTGCGGCTCGTCGCCTGGGCTCGGGTCGAGGGTGATGTCGGCCTCGGAGAAGTCCAGCCAGGTGCGGGTCAGCGGGAACCACGCCTTGTAGACGGACTCCTTGGCGCTGAACAGGATCCGGTCCCAGTGCACACCGGGTCGCCGCGCGGCGAGGCGGTCCAGCCGCTCGGCCTCGGCGGGCAGGAGGATGGAGGCGCCGACGCCGTCCGGGAGCGGCCCGTGCGGTTCGGCGTCGATGCCGAGGGAGGCCAGGTCGCCGGCCCGGGCCAGTGCGGCGGCGCAGTAGCCGTCGCAGTGGGTCATGCTGCCGATCAGGCCGTCCGGCCAGCGCGGGGCGCCCCGCTCGCCGCTGAGGACGGGCTGGGCGGGCACGCCGAGTTTCTCCATGGCGCGCCGGGCGCAGCCGCGCACGGCGGCGAACTCGCGGCGGCGCTTGGCCACGGCACGCTCGACGAGCGCTGCCTCCCCGGGGTAGAGCGGGGCGTCCCACACCGCGTCGTCACGGTGTGCCTCCACGGCCACGACCGACTCCGGGAGCAGCTCCTCGATCACCGGCTTCGACCTCCATCGGCAGGATGCGGCGCAGCTGTCCCGGCGGCTCCGAGCGCTTGCGCCATTCTCGGGGATAGCCTACGGAGACCTCCTCGAAGCGGACTCCGTCGTGCCAGGTGGTGCGGGGGATGTGCAGATGGCCGTAGACCATGGTCGCGACGTGGAACCGGCGGTGCCAGTCGGCGGTCAGCAGGGTGCCGCACCACATGGCGAACTCGGGGTACCGCAGCACCTCGGTGGGATGCCGGTGCAGCGGATAGTGGTTGACCGGTACGACCGGCAGGTCCGCGGGCAGCTCGGCGAGCCTGCGCTCGGTCTCGGCGACCCGTGCCCGGCACCAGGCGTCACGGGTCGGATAGGGATCGGGGTGCAGCAGGTACTCGTCGTTGCAGACGATGCCGGTGCTCTGCGCGTAGGCCAGACCTTCGGCCTTGGTGGCGCAGCCGGGCGGCAGGAACGAGTAGTCGTACAGCAGGAACAGCGGGGCGACGACGACCGGGCCGCCGGGGCCGCGCCACACCGGATAGGGGTCCTCGGGGGTGACGACGCCCAGCTCGCGGCACAGCGCGACCAGGTGCTCGTAGCGGGCGACGCCGCGCAGGGTGACCGGATCCTTCGGGTGCGTCCACAGCTCGTGGTTGCCGGGGGCCCACAGCACCTTGCGGAAGCGGCCCGCGAGCTTCTGAAGGGTCCAGCGGATGTCGGCCACCATCTCGGCGATGTCACCGGCCACGATCAGCCAGTCCTCGTCGCCGGCGGGCCGCATCTCCTCGACCAGGGCGCGGTTCTCCGGATAGGTGATGTGCAGGTCGCTGATGGCCAGCAGCTGCCCGGCCCCGGCCGCAGACTCCACCCTGCACCCCTTCCGATCTTCCTCCGCCGGGGACCACGAGAACACATTCCCGGACACCCCGACAAGGGGCCCCGGCGGCCGTGTCGCGGGGCGCGGCGGCGGGTCGGCGCCGCCCTGGGGGACTCCGGCGAGCCTACTGGACGAGTCCCGGAAATCCGTAACATCCGCGTTGCACGCGCGGGCTCTCGAAAGCCGTATGATCGCCCCGACACCATCACCCCAATCTCCCTTTTCTCAGGGGTCCTTTGGCGTCCCTTCCTCCCTCCTGCCCGGGCACGGGCCGCCGAGCCCTGCCCGAAAACCGTGAAAGGCGGCCTGCATGCTCTCTCGCGTACGCGTCTGGCTCAACCGCACGTACGCGGAGAACGTCTTTTTCATGGATCAGCTGCGCAGAAATCCCAGCGATCGCGCGGTGGAGATCCATGCCACGCACGGGGACCCCGACTCCCCCGTCCTGGCCGCCGCCGACACCGCCGACCTGGAGCCGGAGGGCCTGTCCCCGGCCGGTTACGTGGAGTACGCGCTCGACCAGTGCGCCCGGCGCGGCATCGACGTGTTCGTGCCCCGGCTGCACCAGGCGGCGATCGTGCGGCACCGCGCGGAGTTCGCCGCGGCCGGTACGGCGCTGCTGGCGCCGACGCCCGAGGCGGTGGCCGTCTTCGAGGACAAGGCGACCGCGTACGAGGCGGTCCGCTCAGTGGGCGTCCCGGTGCCGCCGTGGTGGCGGGTGCGTACGGCCGACGAACTCCTCCTGGCCGTCGAGGAGTTGGAGGCGGCCGGGCACAAGCCCTGCTTCAAGCCGGCCGCGGGTGCCGGCGGGGTCGGTTTCCGGGTGATCACCCGCGCCCCGTTCTCGCTCGGCCACCTCGAGGGGTTCCCGAGCCCGTACGTCCAGCTGGACCTCGTCGTCGAGGCGCTGCGGCGGTCCGGGGAACCGGTGGACTGGCTGGTGATGCCGCGCCTGGAGCAGCCCGAGGTGTCGGTCGACTGCCTGACCGGGCCCGACAACCGGCTGCGGCTCGCGGTGGGCCGCACCAAGAACGGCCGCCGCAGGGGTTTCACGCTGGACGAGCGGTGGCTGGAGCCGGCCCGGCTGATCGCGGAGGGCTTCGGGCTGCACTACCTGTCCAACATCCAGTTCCGTATGTTCGGCGACCGGCCCGTGCTGCTGGATGTCAACACGAGGCCCTCCGGGGGCCTGCACCAGGTGTCGCTGTGCGGGGTGAACGTGCCCTGGGCCGCCGTGCAGTTGGCTCTGGGTGAGGATCCCGGGGTGATCGAGCCGCCGTTCCTGGGGCAGGACTACACGGTGGTGGCGGGGCCGCGGTCGCTTCTGCCCGTGCCTGCGGCGCTTCCGCAGCAGAGGGGGGCGGAGACGCCCCTTCCGACGTTGCCTGTGCAGGCGGGTTCGGCGGTGGAGGCCCTGCCGATTTAGGCGGTATGCCGACTGCGGGTACATCGTGGCTTGTCGCGCCCGCGCGGCGGAGCCGCATATCTCATACAGCCCCGCTCCCCTCAGGGGCGCGCCTTCGCTCGCCGGTATGGACCAATCCAGCCAAGCCCCTTGACACCCGCATTGGTCCATACCAAATTCTTCAGCGCACCTCCGCACAGCCGTGCACTCCCGAACACCCCATCCCCACAGGGAGATCGCGTGCGCAATCCACTCGGACGTCACAGACGTCGGCTTCTCGCTCTCCTCGGTTCCGTCGCCCTCGCGGTCGGCGGGGCCATCGCCCTTCCGGGCACCGCTCAGGCGGCCAACATCCTCACCAACCCCGGCTTCGAGTCCGGCGGCCTGTCCCCCTGGACCTGCACCGGCAATCTCGGCTCGGTCGTCTCCTCCCCCGTGCACAGCGGCTCCAAGGCGCTGCAGGGCGCGGTGACCGACAGCGACGACGCGCAGTGCAGCCAGACGGTCGCCGTGCAGCCGAACACGACGTACACCCTCAGCGGCTGGGTACGCGGCAGCTATGTGTACCTGGGCGTGAACGGCGGTGCCTCGACCTGGACGACCTCGCCGACGGCGTACAGCCAGTTGAGCGTCTCCTTCACCACGGGTGCCTCGCAGACCAGCGCCACCATCTATGTCCACGGCTGGTACGCCCAGGGCACCTACTGGGCCGACGACATCGGTCTGGACGGCCCGGGCGGCGGGGGCGGCGGGGACACCCAGGCGCCGACCGCGCCGACGGGCCTGATCTCCACCGGCAAGACCTCGTCCAGCGTTTCGCTGTCGTGGAACGCCGCCACGGACAATGTGGGCGTAACGGGTTACGACATCTACCGTGGCCCGAACCAGGTGCTGACCGTCTCCGGCACGTCCGCCACGGTCAGCGGGCTGTCGCCCAGCACGTCGTACACCTTCACGGTCAAGGCGCACGACGCGGCCGGGAACGTCTCGGCCGCCTCCAACGCCGTCTCCGTGACCACGGACGCGGGCAGCGGCGGCGGCACCGGGTTCACGCAGGCCGCGCCGTATCTGTACGAGGGCTGGGGCGATCCGCCGAGCCCGGCGACGGTGATGAGCGCGACCGGGATCAAGTGGTTCACGATGGCGTTCGTGCTGGACTCCGGCGGCTGCACCCCGGCCTGGGACGGCAGCCGGCCGCTCACCGGTGGCGCCGACCAGAGCGCGATCAACGCCGTCCGGTCCGCCGGCGGTGACATCGTGCCGTCCTTCGGCGGCTGGCAGGGCAGCAAGCTCGGCGCCAACTGCTCCTCCGCGGCCGCGCTCGCGGGGGCCATCCAGAAGGTGATCGACGCCTACGGCCTGAAGGCCGTCGACATGGACATCGAGAACACGGACGAGTTCGAGAACGAGGCCGTGCAGGCGAAGATCCTCACCGCGCTGAAGACGGTCAAGGCGAACAACCCCGGCCTGAAGACCATCGTCACCTTCGGCACCTCGACCACGGGCCCGACCTACTACGGCAACCGGCTGATCGAGCAGGCGCAGTCGCTCGGCGCGAACATCGACGTGTTCACCATCATGCCGTTCGACTTCGGCGGCGGCTCGGACATGTACGGCAACACCGTGAACGCGGCGGAAGGGCTGAAGGCCAAGCTCAAGTCGACGTTCGGGTGGGACGACGCCACCGCGTACTCCCACATCGGCATCTCCGGCATGAACGGCCTGTCCGACCAGCAGGAGAACACGACCCCGGCGATCTGGACCCAGATCAGGGACTGGGCCAACAGCCACCACATCGCCCGCCTCGCGTTCTGGTCGGTCAACCGTGACCGGCCGTGCCCGGGCGGCGGGGTGGTGAGCAACTGCTCCGGCATCAGCCAGAACAACTGGCAGTTCACCTCGATCACGGCCGGTTTCACCGGCTGACGGCGACCGGAAGGAGGGCTGGCGCCCGGGCCTCCGCGGCGGGAAGAATCTTGTCCCGCCGCGGGGGCCTCCCCGTGGTTCGGCATGACGGAAATCGGGGGCGGCGCAGGCGTGAAGAAGAGGATCGCGGCCGCCTGGTGTCTGTTGCTCCTCCTCGCGCTCGGCCTCGCCGCCTGCGGGGTGCCCGGGGAGAGCAACAAGGGTCCCGAGTCCGTGGGGCAGCGCCCCGGTCAGGCGGACTTACAGTCCTCGATCGTCGACGACCGCAAGCACCTCTTCGACGGTTCCCTCGCTTACGACCCCTCCGTCTCGGTGTCCGTCGGCGACAGCCTCACCTACGACGTCCGCCTCACCGCGCGGGGCGAGAAGTCCTCGCACGGCACCGCGCAGGCCGCGCTGGTGACCCGGGCGTTCCAGGTGGGCGGGGTGGAGGAGGCCGCTCTGTCGGCCGGCGACGCGGACGTGCGGGTGGTGTCGCTGACCCCCGACGTCAAGCAGGTCATCGCACAGCCCGGGGACCTCGCGGAGTGGCAGTGGAGTGTGTCCGCCGGCGAGCCGGGCGACCACGACCTCGCCCTCACCGTCACCACCTTCCAGGGTGACTCGGATCGTGCGCTGGACACCCTAGCCCCGCCGATCAGCGTCCACCTGAGCGTGCGCGACACCTGGTCGCACCGATTCGCCTCGATGCAGGACGGGTTGTACACGGCGGCGGGCATCGCGGGCGCCCTGGCCGGCGTCTACGCGCTCCGGGCTCCCCTGACCGAACTCGTACGAGGACGGCGGGAGGCCCGGCAGCAGCGCAGCGAGGACCGGGACGACGGCTACCTGTGAGTGACCGTCGGAATCGGGCCGCCCCGTCGGGAGGTAGTCGGGGTCGCATGCCCATCGGTCAGGCCCTCCGCAGCCGGAGCGTCAGGATCTGGAAGGGGCGGAGGGAAACGGAGACTCCGCCGTCCGTCGACTCCGCGTCTTCCAGCGGACGTTCGAGCAGGTCGGTCACCTGGGCGCCCGCGAGGGGGAAGCCGGTGCGTACGACACCCGTCGCGCGGCCGCCGCGGGACTCGTAGAGGCGGACGACGACGTCGCCGCTCTCGTCGTCGGCCAGCTTCACGGCCTCGACGGTCACGCCCTCGCCGTCCACCGCGACGACCGGCTGCGGCTCGCCCGCCGAATCGGCCACGCGGAGGGGGAGGTTGAGGGCGTACCCCTCGGCCACGGCGTCCTCGGTGCTGGCGCCGGGCAGGAGCGAGTAGGTGAGGCGGTGGCGGCCCTGGTCGGCACGCGGGTCCGGGATGCGCGGGGCGCGCACCAGGCTGAGGCTGACCCTGGTCGTCGTACCGCCGTCCTCGCGGACGGTGCGGGAGACGTCGTGGCCGTACGTCGAGTCGTTGATGAGCGCGACGCCGTAGCCGGGCTCGCCGAGGTGCACCCAGCGGTGGCCGCAGACCTCGAAACGGGCCGCCTCCCAGCTGGTGTTGGTGTGCGTGGGCCGCTGGATGTGGCCGAACTGGATCTCGGCGGAGGAGTGCGGGGCGCGGATGTCGAACGGGAAGCCGGCCTTGAGGAACTTCTCCGTCTCGTGCCAGTCGATGTCCGTCTCGAAGTCGATCCGGGGGCTGCCGGCGCGGAGGGTGATCGTCTGGGTGATCCGCGAGCCCTTGCCGAAGGAGCGGGTGACGCGGATCGAGCCGAGCAGCGGGTCCTGGTCGACGACCTCGATCTGCGAGGCCTCCAGCAGCTCCGTGTAGCGGTTCTTGTAGTGCTTGTCGACGTCCCAGGCGTCCCAGTAGTTCGGGAGGTCCGTGTGCAGGCGCAGCAGGTTGCCCTGACCGGCGAGGACTTCGCGGTCGGCGCGCAGGTCGACCACGGAGGACAGGGTGCCGTCCTCGGCGACCACCACGCGGACCAGGCCGTTGTCGAGGACCCTTTCGTCGACCGTCACCGGGTGCGGGGGCTCGGCTTCCGTCAGGGGTGCACTGCCGCTCGCGGGCACCTGCACGTACGCCGGCGCGCCCGCCGCCGTGCGGATCACCTCGGCGCGGTCGAACGGGCTGGTGTTGAAGACCCGGGTCGAGCCGGCGCCCAGCGCGGCCACCGCCTCGGCCGTCAGCTCCTCCAACTCCTGTGCGACACGGGCGTACTCGGCCTCCGCCTCGCGGTGCACCCAGGCGATGGATGAGCCCGGCAGGATGTCGTGGAACTGGTGCAGCAGCACCGTCTTCCACAGCCGGTCCAGCTTCTCGTACGGGTAGGCGTAGCCCGGCGCGTGCAGCGCGGCGGTCGTCGCCCACAACTCGGCCTCGCGCAGCTTGTGTTCGCTGCGGCGGTTGCCCTGCTTGGTGCGGGCCTGGGAGGTGTACGTGGCGCGGTGCAGCTCCAGGTAGAGCTCGCCGACCCAGACCGGGGCGTCCGGGTACTCCTCGCGGGCCTTGGCGAAGAACGCGTCGGGGTGTTCGACGACGACCTTGGGCGAACCCTCCAGGTCGGCGAGCCTGCGCGCCCGTTCCATGTTCTCGCGGGTGGGGCCGCCACCGCCGTCGCCCCAGCCGAAGGGAGCGAGAGACCTCGAAGCCGCGCCCTTCTCGGCGTAGTTGCGGACCGCCCGGGCCATCTCCGCGCCGCTGAAGCGGGCGTTGTAGGTGTCGACGGGCGGGAAGTGGGTGAAGATGCGGGTGCCGTCGATGCCCTCCCACCAGAAGGTGTGGTGGGGGAAGGTGTTGGTCTGGTTCCAGGAGATCTTCTGAGTGAGGAACCACTCGTTGCCGGCGAGCTTGGCGAGCTGCGGGTAGGCGGCGTTGTAGCCGAAGGAGTCCGGCAGCCAGACGCCCTTGGTCTCGATGCCGAAGTGCTCGATGAAGAACCGCTTGCCGTGGATGAGCTGCCGGGCGATGGCCTCCCCGCCGGGCAGGTTGCCGTCGGACTCGACCCACATGCCGCCGACCGGCGCCCACTGTCCCTTCTTCACGGACTCCTTGATGCGGGCCCAGACGTGCGGGTGATTGTCGCGCACCCACTCGTACTGCTGGGCCTGCGAGCAGGCGAAGACGAACTCCTCGTACTCGTCGGCCAGGGACGTCACGTTCGAGAACGTCCGGGACGTCTTGCGCTTGGTCTCGCGGATGGGCCACAGCCACGCCGAGTCGATGTGCGCGTGGCCGACGCCGGAGATGACGTGGGCACTGGCGTGGGCGGGCTTGGACAGGACCGGGCGCAGGGCCTCGCGCACGGCGGCGGCGGAGCCGGAGATGTCGTCGAGGTCCAGCAGGTCCAGGGCGCGGTCCAGCGCGTGCGTGATCTCGTGCCGGCGCGGGTCGTGCTCGCCGAGTTCGACCATCAGTTCGCGCAGCACCTGGAGGTCGAGGTCGAGGTGCCAGACCTCCTCGTCGAGTACGGCGAGGTCGGCGCGCCGGAAGGTGTACAGCGGCTTGTGGCCGGCGGTCAGGACATCGCCCAGCGGGGTCGGCGCCGCGAAGTTGCCCGCGAGGATGTCGGGGTTGGAGGCCGCCTCGACCAGGTAGTCGATCTGCTCGCCGCCGGCCGCCGGGTTGGCGATCGGGACGTACTGGTTGAGCGGGTTGACCGCCTTCAGCGGGCGGCCGTCGGGCAGGTGGACCAGGGCCTCGGCCTGGTTGCCCGGCCAGTCGCCGATGAAGCCGAGGTCGATGACCGCCTCGACGCGCCGGCCCGCCCACGCGGCGGGGACCCGGCCGCTCACCCGGAACCAGGTCGTGCCCCAGGGCGGGCCCCACGGGGTGTCCATCGCGAAGGGCTCGTAGGGCGCGGACGCGGCCTCTTCGAAAGAGACCGGCTCGCCCGGCGCCTGCCAGGCCTCGACCGCCATCGGGACGGTGGCCGCGTAGATCGCGGGCTTGATGCGCTGGGTGTGGACGCGCTCGGCGCGCTCCTCGATCCGGCGGCGTTCGTCGTGCATCAGGGGCCTCCAGGGAGGGAGGGGCGAGCGGGCTGGAAAGCGCTTACCGGTTGGTGATCAACCAAGGTACGCCAGACCGGGATGGACTGCGGTGTAGCCCTCGACCAGGCGCCGGGCCACGTTCACGGAGTCGACCAGCGGATGCAGCGCGAACGCCTTCACGGCTGTCTGCCGGGAGCCGGACTCGGCGGCGGCGAGCACCTCACGCTCGACGGCCTTGACCGAGCAGACCAGTCCCGTGGCGTGATCGGGCAGCGGGGCGACGGCGACCGGATGGGCACCGCCCGCGTCGACCTGGCAGGGAACCTCGATCACGGCGTCGCCGTCGAGCACGGACAGCGTGTTCCCGTTGCGCACGTTGAGGATCAGCGTGGTCCGCTCATCGCGGGCGATGGCCCGCATCAGGGCGAGCGCGACCTGCTCGTAGCCGCCGGACAGGTCCTCGGCCTCGCGCTCGCCCGCGCCGGCGCTCTCCCGGTTCTCGGCCATGTAGGTGGCCTCGCGCTCGGCGCGCGTGCGGTCCCACACCTCCAGCGCGGACCGGTCCGGGTGCAGTGCCTCCGTGTAGAACCGGGCCTGCTGGTCGCGCAGGAAGGCACCCCGGGTCTGCCCGGCCTGCTGGTAGGCGCGTACGGCTTCCCGGTTGAAGTAGTAGTAGTGCAGGTACTCGTTGGGGATCGCGCCGAGCGACTGCAGCCAGTCGACGCCGAACAGCCTGCCCTCCTCGAAGGAGCCGAGCCGGGCGGGGTCGGCGAGCAGGCGCGGCAGTTCGTCGCGTCCGGCGACGCGCAGGCCGCGCACCCAGCCGAGGTGGTTGAGGCCGACGTAGTCGACGAAGGCCTCCTTCGGGTCGGCGCCGAGGACGCGGGCGATACGGCGGCCGAGACCGACGGGCGAGTCGCAGATGCCGATGACACGGTCGCCGAGGTACCGGGACATCGCCTCGGTGACCAGGCCGGCCGGATTGGTGAAGTTGATGACCCAGGCGTCCGGGGCGAGGCGGGCCACGCGCCGGGCGATGTCGACGGCGACGGGCACGGTCCGCAGGCCGTAGGCGATGCCGCCCGCGCCGACGGTCTCCTGGCCGAGCACGCCCTCGGCGAGCGCCACCCGCTCGTCGTCCGCCCGGCCCTGAAGGCCGCCGACGCGGATCGCGGAGAAGACGAAGTCCGCGCCGGCGAGCGCCTCGTCGAGGTCGGTGGTCGCGGTCACCCGGGGCGCGTCGGGGACGCCGGCGGCCTGTTCGTCCAGTACCCGGCGTACTGCGTGCAACCGGCGCTCGTCCAGGTCGTGCAGGACGACCTCGGTGACCCGCCCCTCGGCGTGGTCGGTCAGCAGTGCACCGTGGACGAGCGGCACCCGGAACCCGCCGCCGCCCAGAATCGTCAGCTTCACGTCTGCGTCCTTCCCCGAACTTGCGCCACGACCACCTCGGCCCCGGCCCCTGGTGGGCGGACCGGGCGGTGGCCGGGTCCACCGGCATCCCATCATTTCCGGGCGCGCGGACCACTGGGCGGCCACCGAGTCCACGCCGGGCCTTCAGGACGGCTTCATCCGGGGGTCCTGGGACCACGGAATCCTCGGCGCGTGAGCGAGGGAAGACCGGCCGGGCACGCGGCTGCCGGCCACTACGACAACGGTGTCACCCCACCCGGCTGCCGCCGGGCGTACGGCGGCGACCACGAGAGCCCCGGCACCGCGGACGGGGTGGACGAGGCCGAAGGGGCCGAAGTGGTGGTCTTCCCCGGCCGCGGCGACCGCATTCCGCTGCCTGACCCGCACCATCGTCGGGAGCTCGTGGCACCGGTCCGGATCCGGTGCTACCGGCACGAGGGGATCATCGTCGCCAACCACCGGCGCTTCCCGGGTCTTGCCGGGCTGACGGCGACCTGGGAACTGGCGCCCGCCGACGGCCCCACCCTGACCGCTCCGGCCCCGTTGCCCGATCTACGGCCCGGCGAGACCGCGGCCGTACCGCTGCCCTTCACCCTGCCGAAGGGCGGCGGTGAGGCGTGGCTGACGCTGCGGGTGGTGGCGGCCGAGGACGAGCCGTCGGCGCCGCGTGGCACCGAGGTGTGCGCGCCACGCATCCGGCTGCGGGCGGTGCTGACGGCTCGTCCTCGTACGGAGGGTCCGGCCGGCGCCCCGCGAGCCCTTCGTTCCGTGGCCACCTGACCCTCCCCCTCGTCCACCCCTGTCCCCCTCATCCGCCCCCTCGTTCCCCCTGCCCTCCCGTCCCGTCACCCTCCCGGAGCACCCATGTGTACGTCGCACGACCACAACCAGGGCGAGGCCGTGCAGGCCGGTGCCGGAAGACGTGGTTTTCTCAGGGCCACCGCGCTGCTCGGCGCCGCCGCCGCGGCCGGGGTCGCCGTCCCGGCCGGCGCCGAGGCGGCCGAGCGGAGCGGCTGGCGGCCGGACTCGGACAGCCGCCGGTTCACGCTCGCGGTGATGCCCGACACCCAGTACCTGTTCGACGGCCCGAGCATCTACCCGGCGCCCCTCGAAGCCTCGTTGCGCTATCTCCTGGAGCACGGCAAGGACGACAACATCGTCTTCCTGAGCCACCTCGGGGACCTGACCCAGAACGGTGCCGCGGACGAGTTCGCCGCGATCGGGGAGGCGTTCGGGGTCCTCGACCGTCGGGGGGTCGGCTACAGCGTGCTGGCCGGCAACCACGACATCAGGTCGTCGACGGACGACCAGCGCGGCTCCACGCCGTACCTGGACGCCTTCGGGCCGCAGCGCTTCCGGGACAAGCCGACGTTCGGGGGCGAATCACCGGACGGCTACAACACCTTCCACCTGTTCCGGGCCGCCGGCCGCGAGTGGATGGTGCTCGCGCTGGACTGGCGGCTGTCGGCGCAGGGATACGCCTGGGCGAAGGACGTGCTCGCCCAGCACCCGAGGACGCCGGTCGTGCTCACCACGCATGAACTGATCGTCGGGGACCAGCAGTTGTCGGCGTACGGGCAGCAGCTGTGGGACCAGCTGATCGAGGACCACGACCAGATCTTCCTGACCCTGAACGGCCACTACTGGCCCGCGGGCCGCGCGACCCGCAAGAACGCGGCCGGCAACGAGGTGCATCTGCACCTCACCAACTAGCAGAACCGCTACTTCGGCGGCGCGGCGATGATCCGCCTCTACCACTTCGACCTGGACCGCAACGTCATCGACGTGGAGACGGTCTCGCCGTGGATCCTCGGCCGGGCGAAGCAGGGGCTCAACGAGCTGGAGCGGCAGGAGATCGAGCTCAGCGGCGACGCGGACCGCTTCTCGGTCGAGATCGACTTCGCCGCCCGCTTCTCCGGCTTCGACCCGGTGCCGGCCCGCCCGGGCCGGCCGGTGTCGAGGATGCTGATACCGGGCACGGCCGCCTACTGGCGCTTCGAGTCGCCCGTCTCCGGCACCGTCCGCGACCTGTCCGGCCGGGGCAACGACCTCACCGTGGTCTCGGTGGGCGGCGGCACACTGGGCTGGTCGGCGGACCACCACCCCGACCAGCCCGGCCACGGCAGCCTGGAGTTCCAGGGGTGCAAGTCGCCGCTGAAGGGCGCGTATCTGCGCACCGTCGACTCCGCGCCGCTCAACTCGGCCACTTTCGAGAACGGTTACACGATCGAGGCCTTCTACTGGCTGCCCGCCGACTGGGACGCCTCGCACAACGCCTGGTCCGGGCTGGTGAGCCGCACCGGCCGCAACGGCTCGGTGGGCACGGTCACGGACGACCCGGACGAACCGCTGGCCACGCTGTCCCTGTCCGACGGCCCTGGCCCGCAGTGGGCGGTCCACCCGCTCAACCAGCGGCAGCTGGCCACCAACTGGGGCGACGAGACCGCCCGGGAGACCTGGTGGCACCTGGCCGTGGTCAACGACGGTCAGCACACGATCATGTACGTCCAGGGCTGCCCGGTGGCGCGCAACCCGCACGCCCCGGCGATCGGCATCGCCTCGTCCGGGCGCCCCTGGCTGCTCGGCGGCTACGAGTACGCGGACAGGATCGACCAGATCCTGCACGGACGCCTCGGTGACGTCCGGATCGTCTCCCGGGCGCTGCCCGTCACCTCCTTCATGACGCGCTGACCCCGCCGGAGGACCTGTGACCGGCGGGACCGAGCAGCCGCTGCCCGCCTGGGCCGACCCGTCGGCTACGATCCGGGCCACGACGTACGGCGACAGGGTGGGGTTTCCGTGAGCGAGCGGTCCGCGGCCGACCGGCTGCTGGCCGTGCTCGCCGCGTTCGACCACGAGCACCCCGCCCTGTCCCTGACGGACATCGGCCGCCGGGCCGGGCTCAGCCTGACCACCGCGCACCGGCTGGCGGGCGCCCTGACCGCGTGGGGCGCACTGGAGCGCGACGCGTCCGGGGTCTACCACGTGGGGCTGCGGCTGTGGGAGGTGGCCGCGCTCGCGCCGCGCGGCCTGGGCCTCAGGCAGCTGGCGCTGCCGTACCTGGAGGACCTGTACGAAGCGACGCACGAGAACGTGCAGTTGGCCGTGCGGGACGGCGCGGAGGTCGTCTACATCGAGTGGCTGTCGGGCCGTTCGGCGGTGGGCGTGCACATCCGGGTCGGCGCGCGCTGGCCGCTGCACGCCACCGGCGTCGGGCTCGCCCTCCTCGCCCACGCGGACCCGGACGTGCAGGAGGAGTACTGCGCCGGGCCGCTGGCCGCCTTCACGCCGTACACGATCAACGATCCGGTGCGGCTGCGCCGTACGCTCGCCGAAGTGCGCCGCTCAGGCGTGGCGGTGAGTGAGCGTCAGGTGACGGAGGACGCGCTGTCGGTGGCGGCGGCGGTGCGCGGGCCGGGCGGGGAGGTGGTGGCGGCGGTGTCGGTGGTGGTGCCCCGGGCGGGCGCCCAGGTGCCGGCCCTGGCTCCTGCGGTACGGCTGGCGGCCCGGGGGATCTCACGGGCGCTGGGCTGGCGGCCGGGGCGGCGCGAGCGGTGACCCGGCAGGCGCTGCTCGGCGAACCGGTCCGCGGTGGGGAAGCAGCGCTCGAAGAACGCCGCTCTGCCGATGTGGTCGTCCTGGCCTGTCTCCTCACGGGAATCAGCGCGGTCTGAGCCGGTACGGGCGGCTTCACCCCCTGAACTCCCCTGCGTACCAACGACTTTCCTTGCTTCACATCTTGACGACCGCAGGGGTGGGGAGCACATTGGCGACACCTTGAGAGCGCTCTCAGGCTTCAGCGTGGGAGCGCTCTCACGACACCTCGCACACTCCCCGTACCTACCGAGAGGCCCCCCCATGAGCGATTCCTCCGGCATACCCAGACCCCGCCCCCTGCGGCGTGCGCTGGTCGCAGCCGTCGCCACGCTCGGCCTGGCGGTGGCGGTCGCCACGGCCGCCACCGCCCCCGCCGGCGCCACCGCCCCCAGCCCGCCCTCCGGCTGGACCCAGGTCTTCGCGGACGACTTCAACGGCGCGGCGGGCTCCGGTGTCAACACGGCCAACTGGCAATACGACACCGGGACTTCGTACCCGGGCGGTGCCGCGAACTGGGGCACCGGCGAGGTCGAGACGATGACCTCCAGCGCGAACAACGTGGCACTGGACGGCAACGGCGACCTGCTCATCACCCCGCGCCGCGACGCCTCCGGCAACTGGACCTCCGGCCGGATCGAGACCACCCGGACCGACTTCCAGCCCCCGGCCGGCGGCAAGCTGCGCGTGGAGGCCCGCGTCCAGATGCCCAATGTGACCGGGGACGCGGCCGCCGGCTACTGGCCCGCCTTCTGGATGCTGGGCGCGCCCTACCGCGGCAACTACCAGAACTGGCCGAGCGTCGGCGAGCTGGACGTCATGGAGAACGTCCAGGGCCTGAACAAGACCTGGGCCACCATGCACTGCGGCACCAACCCGGGCGGCCCCTGCAACGAGACCACGGGCCTCGGCAACTCGACGGCGTGCCCCAACACCACCTGCCAGTCGGGCTTCCACACCTACACCATGGAGTGGGACCGCTCGGTGAGCCCGGAGGCGATCCGCTTCTACGTCGACGGCGTCAACTACCAGACGGTCACGGCGAACCAGATGGACGCGACCACCTGGGCCAACGCCACGAACCACGGCTTCTTCGTCATCCTGAACGTGGCGATGGGCGGCGGCTTCCCCGGGGCCTTCGGCGGCGGCCCGACCGGCGCCACGGAGCCGGGCCACCCGATGGTCGTCGACTACGTGCAGGTCCTGCAGTCCTCGGGCAGCGGCGGCGGCACCACTCCCCCGCCGCCCGGCAACCGCGACGCCTACAGCGCCGTCCAGGCCGAGTCCTACGACAGCCAGTCCGGCATCAGCACCGAGACCACGACCGACACCGGCGGCGGCCAGGACATCGGCTGGATCGCGAACGGCGACTGGGCGCTGTACAAGGGCGTGAACTTCGGCTCCACGGCGGCCACCCAGTTCTACGCCCGGGTGGCGAGCGGCGCGGCCGACGGCGTCAGCGGACTGGTCGAGGTGCGCCTGGACAGCCGCGGCAATCCGCCCATCGGCAGCTTCGCCGTCGGCAACACCGGGGGCTGGCAGACGTGGAGGACGGTTCCGGCCAACATCAGCTCGGTGACCGGAACGCACGATGTCTATCTGACCTTCACCAGCGGCCAGCCGTCCGACTTCGTCAACGTCAACTGGTTCGACTTCGGGCACTGATCAGTCGGCGACAGGGGGTTGGCCCGCATCCATGGGTCAACCCCCGCCTCGTCATGTACGGGGGCGGTCAGCTCGCGGACGACTCGTGCGTCACCGCAGTTCCGCCCGGAACGCGACCGGCGTCTGCCCGGTGTGCAGATGGAAGAACTTGGTGAAGTTCGCCGCGTCGGGGAAGCCCACGGCCGCCCCGACGCGGCCGATCGGCAGGTCGGTGTGGGCGAGGAGGCGCTTGGCCTCCAGGACGACGCGTTTGTCGATGAAGCCCTTGGGCGTCTCACCGGTGGCGGCGCGGACGGCGCGGACCAGGGTGCGGCGGGAGTAGCCGAGGGCGTCGGCGTAGGCACTGACGCTGTGATTGGTGGCGAAGCCCTGCTCCACGGCGTCCCGGAAGCGGGTGAAGGTGCTGTCCGTGTGCTGCCGGTCGGCCTCGGCGGAGCTGGCCGCGAGGTGCGCGAGGCGCAGCAGGAACGCGGTGAGGGTGTGGCGGAGGACGGCCGTGTGCAGGCTCAGCGGGAGCGTCGCGGTGTCCTCGTACTCGCGGCGCAGCTGGTCGAGGGACGCCTGGAGCGCGGCGAGCCGGTCCGGGTCCGGGTGCAGCAGCGGCGGCAGGTCGTAGCGGTACAGGCCGGTGGACTCGACGGTGGCGCGCGGCAGGAAGCCGGGCTGCATGGTCAGGACGGTTCCGCGGTACACGGCGTCGCGGGAGAAGCGGTGGACCTGTCCGGGGCGGATCCACAGCAGGTCGCCGGCGCCGGCCTCGTACTCGGCGAAGTCGATCATGTGCCGTACGGGGCCGGCGGTGAACAGCATGATGACGTGGAAGTCGATGCGGTGGACGCGGTGCAGGGGGGCGTCGGCGTGCCAGGTGCGGTCGGTGCCCATGGGGCCGACCTGCATGCCGACGCCGCCCACGGCCAGTTCGGCCGGGAAAGGGAAGGTTCTGATGCCGTCGCCGTCGGCTTGGGATCTTCTGTCAGCCATGTCCTTTTCGTGCCGTCCCTGTCGCGCGATCACTGTCCCAGATTCACCACAGGCTGACACACCTCGACCTTTCCTCGAAAAAGTCAGACTTTTAAGTTTGAACGCGTCAGGTCAGCAATCCCGCACTGAACGAGGACTTCTTGAAGATGACCACGCAGACTTCCGACGGCTTCGAGTGGACCGACCTCGACCGGCGTGCGGTGGACACCGCCCGTCTGCTGGCGGCCGATGCGGTGCAGAAGGTGGGGAACGGGCACCCGGGCACGGCGATGAGCCTGGCACCTGCCGCGTACACGATCTTTCAGAAGGTGATGCGTCACGATCCCGCTGACCCCGAGTGGACCGGCCGGGATCGTTTCGTCCTGTCCCCCGGGCACACCTCGCTGACCCTGTACACCCAGCTGTTCCTCTCCGGGTACGAGCTGGAGCTGGACGACCTGAAGGCGTTCCGCACGCACGGCTCCAAGACCCCCGGTCACCCCGAGTACGGCCACACCGCCGGCGTCGAGACCACCACCGGCCCGCTCGGCCAGGGCGTCGCCAACGCGGTCGGCATGGCGATGGCGGCCCGCTACGAGCGCGGCCTGTTCGACGCGGACGCCCCCGCGGGCACCTCCCCCTTCGACCACACCATCTGGGCGATCGTCTCCGACGGCGACCTGGAGGAGGGCGTCTCCGCCGAGGCCTCCTCGCTCGCCGGCCACCAGAAGCTCGGCAACCTGGTCTTCCTCTACGACGACAACCACATCTCCATCGAGGGCGACACCGCGACCGCCTTCTCCGAGGACGTGCTGGGGCGGTACGAGGCCTACGGCTGGCACACCCAGCGCGTCGCGCCCACCGCCGACGGCGACATCGACGTTCCCGCCCTGTACGCGGCGCTGAAGGCCGCGCAGGCCGAGACCGAGCGGCCCTCGATCATCGCGATGCGCACGATCATCGCCTGGCCCGCCCCGACCGCGCAGAACACCGAGGCCTCCCACGGCTCCGCGCTCGGCGAGGAGGAGATCGCCGCCACCAAGCGCGTGCTCGGCTTCGACCCGGAGCAGACCTTCCAGGTCGAGGACGAGGTCCTGAAGCACACCCGGCGGGCCCTGGACCGCGGCGCCGAGGCGCACGCGGCCTGGGACAAGCGGATCACCGAGTGGCGCGCGGCCCAGCCGGAGCGGGCGGCCCTCTTCGACCGGATCGCCAAGGGCGAGCTGCCCGACGGCTGGGAGCAGAGCATCCCGGTCTTCGAGGAGGGCAAGTCCGTCGCCACCCGTGCCGCCTCCGGCAAGGTGCTGCAGGCGCTCGGCCCGGTGATCCCCGAGCTGTGGGGCGGCTCCGCCGACCTCGCCGGCTCCAACAACACCACCATCGACAAGACCAGCTCCTTCCTGCCGAAGGGCAACCCGCTGCCCGAGGCCGACCCGTACGGCCGTACCGTCCACTTCGGCATCCGCGAGTTCTCCATGGCCGCGGAGATGAACGGCATCGCCCTGCACGGCAACACCCGGATCTACGGCGGCACCTTCCTGGTGTTCTCCGACTACATGCGCAACGCCGTACGCATGTCGGCGCTGAT
This sequence comes from Streptomyces sp. NPDC031426, assembly GCF_055581585.1. Lineage (NCBI taxonomy): Bacteria > Bacillati > Actinomycetota > Actinomycetes > Kitasatosporales > Streptomycetaceae > Streptomyces > Streptomyces sp. NPDC031426. The sequence continues at coordinate 123,922 of NZ_JBVIJE010000003.1, read as the reverse complement.
GCAGCTGCCGGTGACGTACGTGTGGACGCACGACTCCATCGGCCTGGGCGAGGACGGCCCGACCCACCAGCCGGTCGAGCACCTGGCCTCGCTGCGCGCCATCCCGGGCCTGAACGTCGTCCGCCCGGCCGACGCCAACGAGACCGCGGTGGCCTGGGCCGAGATCCTGAAGAGGCACGCCGTGAACCCCGCCCCGCACGGGCTCGCGCTCACCCGCCAGGGCGTGCCGGTGTACGCGCCGAACGAGGACGCGGCCAAGGGCGGCTATGTGCTGCGCGAGTCCTCGACGCAGGTCCCGGAGGTGATCATCATCGCGACGGGCTCCGAGGTGCAGCTGGCCGTGGCCGCGCGTGAGCAGCTGGAGGCCGAGGGCATCGGCACGCGCGTGGTGTCGATGCCGTCCGTGGAGTGGTTCGAGGAGCAGCCGCGCGCCTACCGCGAGCGGGTACTGCCGCCGGCCGTCAAGGCCCGGGTCGCCGTGGAGGCCGGGATCGGTCTGACCTGGTACCGGTACGTGGGCGACGCGGGACGGATCGTCTCCCTCGAGCACTTCGGCGCCTCCGCGGACGCGAAGACCCTGTTCACCGAGTTCGGCTTCACCCCTGAGAACGTCGCCGCGGCGGCCCGCGAGTCGCTCGCCGCCGCGCGCGCCTGACACCGACGCCCGATACGACCCGAAAGAAGAATGATCACTGTGACCGAAGCAATCGCGACCCCGGGAGCCCTCAAGCGCCTCGCCGAGGAGGGCGTGTCGATCTGGCTCGACGACCTGTCGCGGAAGCGGATCACCTCGGGCAGCCTCGCCGAGCTGGTGGCGAGCGGCAGCGCCGTCGGTGTCACGACGAACCCCTCGATCTTCCAGGCCGCCATCGGCTCCGGCGAGGGCTACGAGGAGCAGCTCACCGACCTCGCCGTACGCGGTGTGACGGTGGACGAGGCGGTGCGGATGATGACGACCGCCGACGTGCGCGACGCCGCCGACATCCTGCGTGACGTGTACGACGCCTCCGGCGGCCGGGACGGCCGGGTCTCCATCGAGGTCGACCCGCGCCTGGCGCACGACACGGCGGCGACCGTCGCCGAGGCCAAGCAGCTCTTCTGGCTGGTCGACCGCCCCAACGTGATGATCAAGATCCCGGCGACCAGGGCGGGCCTGCCGGCCATCACCGAGGTCATCGGGCTCGGCATCAGCGTCAACGTGACGCTGATCTTCCCCCTTGAGCGCTACCGCGAGGTCATGGCCGCCTATCTGGCCGGCCTGGAGAAGGCCCGCGAGCGCGGCATCGAGCTGGCCACGATCCACTCGGTGGCGTCCTTCTTCGTCTCCCGTGTGGACACCGAGATCGACAAGCGGCTGACCGCCCTCGGCACCGACGACGCCCTCGCCCTCAAGGGACGCGCGGCCCTGGCCAACGCCCGGCTGGCCTACGAGGCGTACGAGGAGGTCTTCGCCTCCGCCCGCTGGGTCGCGCTCGCCGGGGACAGGGCCAACAGGCAGCGTCCGCTGTGGGCCTCCACGGGTGTGAAGGACCCCGCCTACAAGGACACCCTGTACGTGGACGAGCTGGTCGCGCCGGGCACGGTCAACACCATGCCGGAGGCCACCTTGAACGCCGTCGCCGACCACGGCGAGATCACCGGCGACACGGTGACCGGCGGCTACGCACAGGCCCACGCCGACCTGGCCGCCGTGGAGCGGCTCGGCATCTCCTACGACGAGGTCGTCCAGCAGCTGGAGGACGAGGGCGTCGCCAAGTTCGAGGCGGCCTGGCAGGAACTGCTGGACGCCGTGGCGACGTCCCTGAACAGCAAGGGAGTTGACGCCCGATGACCGAGAAAGCCCCCGCCGCCGAGGCGCCAGCAGCGCAGGCGCCCGCACCCGAGGCGGTGCAGGTCCCGGTGGCCCCGGCCGCCGACTGGGAGAACCCGCTGCGGGACCCCCGCGACCGCCGGCTCCCCCGCATCGCCGGCCCGTCCGGGCTGGTCATCTTCGGGGTGACCGGTGACCTGTCCCGCAAGAAGCTGATGCCGGCCGTGTACGACCTCGCCAACCGCGGTCTGCTGCCGCCGGGCTTCTCACTCGTCGGGTTCGCCCGCCGGGAGTGGGAGGACCAGGACTTCGCGCAGCTCGTGCACGACGCCGTGAAGGAGCACGCCCGCACCCCGTTCCGCGAGGAGGTGTGGCAGCAGCTCGCCGAGGGCATGCGGTTCATTCCCGGCGACTTCGACGACGACACCGCCTTCAAGCAGCTGAAGGACGCCGTGGAGGAGCTGGACGCCTCCCGCGGCACCGGCGGCAACTTCGCGTTCTACCTCTCGGTGCCGCCGAAGTTCTTCCCGAAGGTCGTGCAGCAGCTGAAGAAGCACGGCCTGGCGAACCCGACCAAGGGTTCCTGGCGGCGCGCGGTCATCGAGAAGCCGTTCGGCCACGACCTGGCCAGCGCCCGCGAGCTGAACGCGATCGTGCACGATGTGTTCGAGCCGGACCAGGTGTTCCGCATCGACCACTACCTCGGCAAGGAGACCGTCCAGAACATCCTGGCGCTGCGCTTCGCCAACCAGATGTACGAGCCGATCTGGAACCGCAGCTACGTCGACCACGTGCAGATCACGATGGCCGAGGACATCGGCATCGGCGGCCGGGCCGGCTACTACGACGGCATCGGTGCCGCCCGTGACGTCATCCAGAACCACCTGCTGCAGCTGATGGCGCTGACCGCCATGGAGGAGCCGATCGCGTTCGACGCGGAGGCGCTGCTCACCGAGAAGCTGAAGGTGCTGAAGTCGGTGCGGCTGCCCGACGACCTCGGCGGGCACACCGTGCGGGCACAGTACGCGGGCGGCTGGCAGGGCGGCGAGAAGGTCGTCGGCTACCTCGAGGAGGAGGGCATCGACCCGCAGTCGAAGACCGACACCTTCGCCGCGGTCAAGCTGGGCATCGACAACCGCCGCTGGGCGGGCGTCCCCTTCTACCTGCGCACCGGCAAGCGGCTGGGCCGCCGGGTCACCGAGATCGCGGTGGTCTTCAAGCGGGCCCCGCACTCCCCCTTCGACTCCACCGCCACCGAGGAGCTCGGGCAGAACGCCATCGTCATCCGCGTCCAGCCCGACGAGGGCATGACCGTGCGGTTCGGCTCCAAGGTGCCGGGCACCTCGATGGAGATCCGGGACGTGTCGATGGACTTCGCCTACGGCGAGTCGTTCACCGAGTCCAGCCCGGAGGCGTACGAGCGGCTCATCCTGGACGTGCTGCTCGGCGACGCGAATTTGTTCCCCCGTCACCAGGAAGTGGAAGAGTCCTGGAAGATCCTCGACCCGATCGAGGAGTACTGGGCGGCACACGGGCGGCCGGCGCAGTACGCGTCGGGCAGCTGGGGACCGAGGGAAGCGGACGAGATGCTCGCACGAGACGGACGGAGCTGGCGCAGGCCATGAAGATCGACCTGACCGACACCACGGCAAGCAAGATCAACAAGGCGCTGGTGCAGGGCCGCCGCGCCATCGGCACCCCGGCCGTGGGCATGGTCCTGACGATGGTCATCGTCACGGACGAGGAGAACGCCTACGACTCGATCAAGGCCGCGGAGGACGCCTCGCACGAGCACCCCATGCGGACCCTGGTCGTCATCAAGCGGCATGTCCGCACCCTGCGCGACCGCACCCACTCGCGGCTGGACGCCGAGGTCCGGGTCGGCTCCGAGGCCGGCACCGGTGAGACGGTCGTGCTGCGCACCTACGGCGAGGTGTCCGACCACGCCGACTCGGTCGTGCTGCCGCTGCTGCTGCCGGACGCGCCCGTCGTCGTGTGGTGGCCGGTGGACGCCCCCGACGCCCCGTCCGAGGACCCGCTCGGCGCGCTCGCGCAGCGCCGGATCACCGACCTGTACGCGTTCGAGCGGCCGATGGAGGTCCTGGACACCCGCGCCCGCAACTACGCCCCCGGCGACACCGACCTCGCCTGGACCCGCCTCACCCTGTGGCGGTCGATGCTGGCCGCCGCCCTGGACCAGGCCCGCGCGCGGATCACGTCGGCGGCCGTCGAGGCGGAGGCCAACAACCCCAGCGCCGAGCTGCTGGCCCGCTGGCTGGAGGCCCGCCTACAGGTGTCCGTGGACCGCGTGGTCACCGCCGGACCGGTCGTCACCGCCGTACGGCTGGGCACCCAGAACGGCGAGATCCGCATCGACCGCCCCGAGGGCCCCCTCGCCACGCTGTCCCTGCCCGGCCAGCCGCCGCGCACGCTGGCCCTGAAGGTCCGCCCCACCTCCGAACTCATTGCCGAGGAACTGCGCCGCCTCGACGCCGACGAGATGTACGCCATCGCCCTCAAGGGCGAGGCCGCCAAGGAGAACGCCTGAGATGGCAGAGTCCGAGTTTCCGAAGCTCAGCAACCGGCCCGAGTGGACGGCCCTGGCCGACCACCGCGCCGAGGGGCAGCCGCACCTGCGCGAGCTGTTCGCGGCGGACCCCGGCCGCGCCGAGCGGTACGTCGTACGGGTCGGCGACCTGTACATCGACTACAGCAAGCACCTGATCACCGACGAGACCCTGGCCCTCCTCCAGGAACTCGCCACCGCCACCGGTGTGTTCACGCTGCGGGACGCCATGTTCCGCGGCGAGAAGATCAACGTCACCGAGAACCGGGCCGTCCTCCACACCGCGCTGCGCGCCCCGCGGGACGCGGTGATCGAGGTCGACGGCGAGAACGTCGTCCCGAAGGTGCACGCCGTCCTCGACAAGATGGCCGGCTTCGCCGCCAAGGTCCGCTCCGGCGAGTGGACCGGCCACACCGGCAGGCGCATCAGGAACGTCGTCAACATCGGCATCGGCGGCTCCGACCTCGGCCCGGCGATGGCGTACGAAGTGCTGCGCCCGTACACCGCACGGGAGTTGACGTTCCGGTTCGTCTCGAACGTCGACGGCGCCGACCTGCACGAGGCCACCCGCGACCTGGACCCGGCGGAGACCCTGTTCATCGTCGCGTCCAAGACGTTCACCACGATCGAGACGATCACCAACGCCACCTCGGCGCGCTCCTGGCTGCTGAACGCCTTCGACGGCGACGAGAAGGCCGTCGCCCGGCACTTCGTGGCGCTGTCCACTAACGCCGAGAAGGTGACCGAGTTCGGCATCGACCCGGACAACATGTTCGAGTTCTGGGACTGGGTCGGCGGCCGCTACTCGTACGACTCGGCGATCGGCCTGTCCCTGATGATCGCGATCGGACCCGACCGGTTCCGCGAGATGCTCGACGGCTTCCGGCTGGTCGACGACCACTTCCGCACCGCACCCGCCGAGGCCAACGCCCCGCTGATCCTGGGTCTGCTGGGCATCTGGTACGGCAACTTCTACGACGCCCAGTCGCACGCCGTCCTGCCGTACAGCCACTACCTGTCGAAGTTCACCGCCTACCTCCAGCAGCTGGACATGGAGTCCAACGGCAAGTCGGTGCAGCGGGACGGCCGGCCGGTGGAGTGGCAGACCGGGCCGGTGGTGTGGGGCACGCCGGGCACCAACGGGCAGCACGCCTACTACCAGTTGATCCACCAGGGCACCAAGCTGATCCCGGCGGACTTCATCGGCTTCGCCCGGCCGGTCGACGAGCTGAGCGGTGAACTCAAGGCCCAGCACGATCTGTTGATGGCCAACTTCTTCGCCCAGACCCAGGCGCTGGCCTTCGGCAAGAGTGCCGAGGAGGTCCGCGCGGAGGGCGTGCCGGACGAGCAGGTCACGCACCGCACCTTCCGCGGCGACCACCCCACCACCACGATCCTCGCAGGCTCGCTGACCCCGTCCGTGCTCGGCCAGCTGATCGCCCTCTACGAGCACAAGGTGTTCGTGCAGGGCGCGGTGTGGAACATCGACTCCTTCGACCAGTGGGGCGTGGAGCTGGGCAAGGTCCTCGCCAAGCGCGTCGAGCCCGCCCTCACCGAGGGCGCCGACGTCCCCGGTCTCGACCCGTCCACCAAGGCCCTCGTCGCCGCCTACCGCACGCTCAAGAACGCATCGGAAGTGAACTGATATGCAGCTCGGTCTCATCGGTCTCGGCAAGATGGGTGGCAACATGCGCGAGCGGATCCGCCGCGCCGGCCACACCGTCATCGGCTACGACCGCAATCCCGAGGTCTCCGACGTCAAGTCCCTCGCCGAACTGGTCGAGAAGCTGGACGCGCCCCGCCATGTGTGGGTGATGGTCCCGGCCGGCACCGCCACGCAGACCGTCATCGACGAGCTCGGCGACCTGCTGGAGCCCGGCGACACGGTGATCGACGGCGGCAACTCCCGCTGGACGGACGACGAGAAGCACGCCGCCGCCCTCGGCATCAAGGGCATCGGCTTCGTCGACGCCGGTGTGTCCGGCGGTGTGTGGGGCCTGGAGAACGGCTACGCGCTCATGGTCGGCGGCGACAAGCAGCACGTGGAGCCGCTGGAGCCGCTCTTCGAGGCGCTCAAGCCGGAGGGCCCGTACGGCTATGTCCACGCGGGCCGGGTCGGCGCCGGGCACTTCTCCAAGATGGTCCACAACGGCATCGAGTACGCCATGATGCAGGCTTACGCCGAGGGCTGGGAGCTGCTGGAGAAGGTGCACTCGGTGGAGAACGTGCGCGAGGTCTTCCGCTCCTGGCAGGAGGGCACCGTCATCCGCTCCTGGCTGCTGGACCTCGCGGTCAACGCCCTGGACGAGGACGAGCACCTGGAGAAGCTGCGCGGCTACGCGGAGGACTCCGGCGAGGGCCGCTGGACCGTCGAGGCGGCCATCGACAACGCCGTACCGCTGCCCGCGATCACCGCCTCCCTGTTCGCCCGGTTCGCCTCCCGGCAGGACGACTCGCCGCAGATGAAGATGATCGCGGCGCTGCGCAACCAGTTCGGCGGCCACGCGGTCGAGAAGAAGGACTGACCGCCGTGGGGGACCTCCTGCTGGTCCGCCATGGTGAGACGGAGTGGAGCAGGTCGGGACAGCACACCAGCTGGACCGACCTGCCCCTGACCGAGGACGGCGAGCGACAGGCCAAGTCCCTCGCCCCGCTCCTCACCGGCCGGACCTACGCCCTGGCGCTCGCCAGCCCGCTGGACCGCGCGCTGCGCACCGCCGAACTCGCGGGCCTGACCGGGGTCGTGCCCGACCCCGGTCTGCACGAGTGGGACTACGGCGGCTACGAGGGTGTCACGACCGTCGACATCCACCGGACGCGCCCCGACTGGGACCTGTGGACCGACGGTGTGCCGCCGGGCCCCGAGGGGCACCCGGGCGAGTCGCCCGAGCAGGTCGGCGCACGCGCCGACCGGGTGCTGGCCCGGCTGTCCCCGGCCCTGGCGGAGGGGGACGTGGTCCTCGTCGCCCACGCCCACTTCCTGCGGGTGCTCACCGCCCGCCGGCTGGGCCTGCCGCCCGCCGAGGGCCGGCTGTTCCAGCTGGCCACGGGCACGGTCAGCCGGCTGTCGACCGAGCACGGGCGGCCCGTGATCGCCGAGTGGAACAGACGGCCGTAACGGCTCTTCGTCCGCACGTCCCGTCGTCCGCGGCCCGGTTCACCTCTGGTGGGCCGGGCCGCAGTCGTAGAGGAGATGCGTCGCGTCCAGGGAGCCGTACGCGGCGGCCGGGACGTGGGTGCAGTGCCCCACGGTCCATCGCTCCAGCCGGCCGACGAGGGTGCTCGGCCGGTGCCGGCGGGCGGCCCTGGCGTCGCTGCCAGGCAGCAGGAGGTAACGCAGCCGGCCGGAGTCGATCAGCTGGTGGAAGCGGGCGGCCGAGGGGGACGGGACCCTTCCGGTGAAGCCGCCCATCGGCAGAATGCGCGCGTTGGCCGAGATGACATAGGGCGCGGCCGCCCACCAGCCGGGGACCGCGGCCAGGTACTCGGCGCCGGCCCGGTGCGCGGTGAGGTAGGCCAGCAGCCGCCGCTGGGCGGGGGTGAGCTTCGCGAGCGGGTTGCCCTGCCGGTGGTTGGTGGGGCCGACGCGGGCGAGGGAACCGGGCTGGTTGTAGCGCAACGACATCGCCGACGCCGACCAGGCGGCGGGCACGAGCAGGGCCGCGGCCAGGCCCAGGGCCAGGCCGGCGCTGACGGCACGCGGACGGCGGCGCAGCGCGGTCAGCACCAGCGCGACGACGGCGAGGGCGGTCGCGGTCGGAGCCGACCACGGGAGGAAGTGCGGGTACCACAGGGTCAGCGCCACGCACCAGGCGGCGTTCCCGGCCAGCGCCGCCGGCAGCACCCAGGCCCGTCGGCCGCCCCGCAGTCCCGCCCGCCAGGCCCGTACGACACCGGCGGCGGAGAATGCGGCGAGGGGCACCGCGACCACACCCATGTAGTAGGTGTGCCCGGTCACGCTGCCGAAGCTGAAGACGAGGAAGAACGTGGCCAGCCAGACCCCCCACAGCACCTGGCCCGCGAGCACGCGGTCGGTACGGGGCGCACGTCGCCGCCACAGGGCCAGCGCGCCGCCCACGAGTCCGAGTGCCGCCAGCGGGTAGAGCCAGCCAGTCTGGGTGGCGAGCCCGGGGCTGAACATCTTCCAGACGCTGTCGCCCATGCCGGGGCCCGTCCCGGCCGCCCGCAGACTCGCATTGGGCGCGACACTGCCGGTGCTGGCCGCGTCGATGCCGACCCCGTGGAAGCGGGTCAGGAAGTTGTAGCCGACGACCAGGCCGAAGGGCGAGTTGTCGGTGGTGCCGTCGAGCCACGGGCGGTCGGAGCCCGGGGTGAGGGCGGCCACCAGCATCCACGACACCGACACGACGAGCATCACCGCGGCGGCCGCAGCGAGGTCGCGCAGCCGGCGGCGCAGGCTCACCGGAGCGGCGACCAGGTAGAGGGCGGTGAGTGCGGGCAGCACCGCCCAGGCCTCCAGCATCTTGCACTGGAAGGCCACGCCGACCCAGAAGCCGGCCAGCAGCAGCGGGCCCATCCGGCCCCGCTCGGTCGCCCGCCAGGCGGCTTCGGCGGCCAGCATCAGCAACAGGACGAACGGCGCGTCCTCGGTGACGGAGCGTCCGAGGCCGACGATCACCGGTGTGAGGACGAGGAAGGCGGCCGCCAGCAGCCCGGCCGGCACGCCCGCCCAGCGGCGCACCAGCACGTGGAGCAGAACCACCGAGGCCACCCCTTCGAGCGCCTGCGGCAGTACCAGCGCCCACGGGTGGAAACCGAGAACCAGCGCCGACAGGGCCTGCGGCCACAGGAATCCGGGCAGCTTGTCGATGGTGAGGGTGTTGCCCGGGTCGAAGGAGCCGTAGAAGAACGCGACCGGGTTGTCCGTCATGCTGCGCACCGCAGCGGCGTAGAAACCGTGGTACGAGCTGTGGTTCAGGCCCCACAGGGACAGCAGGGCGGCGAGCGCGGCTACGGCGAGCAGCGCGGGACGCTCGTACCGGCTGGCGCGCGGGCGGGGCGGAGCGACGGACGTCGGTCCGTCGTCACGGACCGCCGACTCGGTGGGGGTGCTCAGCATGGACGGCCTTTCAGGCTCCCGGAAACGGAGTGATCCGGGCGCAGCGCGCATACCGGATCTTGCGGAGTATCCGCGCCCGGACATGTACGGAACCTGAAGCGGAGTTGAACCCCATGGAGGTCTCACCGGCCTCTCACCCCTGCCGGAGACCTGGTAAGAGCCTGGTCGGATCAGCGCAAGAATCGTCCGGCGTGTTGGGCCGTCAGACGGACCGGGGCGTTCACGGCGCCGTAACCACGGTAGCCGTCATCGCGTTGGACGAGTTCGAAGAAGACCCGGCCGACGGTCTCGGTGTAGCAGTGCCGGAAGGCGCCGCCCGCGTCCCGGTCGTAGAGGATGCCGAGCTCCCGGTAGGTCTCCAGCTCGTCGTCGGCGAGGTCGTACCGGGCGGCGAGGTCGTCGTGGTAGTTGGCCGGCACCGGCAGCAGCCGGCCGCCCGCGGCGCGGAAGGCGCGGGCCGCGGCCACCACGTCGTCGGTGGCCAGCGCGATGTGCGCCGCGTGCACGGTGTCGTCGGTGGGTGCCGCGCCGACGCCGAGGGCGATACGGACCCTGCCGTCGGCGTCGGTGACGGCGCGGCTGCGCATCAGCCCGTAGGGGTCGGCGACGTCGACGCTCTCCTGTGCGGTGAGGCCGAGGACGCTGCGGTGGAAGAGCGTGGCCTCGTCGAAGTGGTGCCAGGGCTGGGTGAGGGCGAGGTGGTCGATGCGGGTCGCGGAGGGCGCCGGGCCGTCCGCCAGGTCGGCGAAGTCGGCCCGCCAGTCGGGGAGTTCGGTGTCGCCGGTGGCGCAGAAGAACAGTTCCGTGCCGTCGGGGGCCGCGACGGCGTCGAGCGGGACGTCCCCGGGCGCGCGGTGGCGGGGCAGGACGGGGGCGAGGAGTGCCTCGGCGCGGCGGGCGGCAGCGGCGGGGTCCGGGGACTCCAGGCCGATCGCGGCCAGCCTGGTGCCGTCGCGGCGGGCGGTGGCGGCGGTGTTGACCAGGACGCGGGCCTCGCCGCGCTGCCACAGGTCGACGGGCTTGCCGCGATGGCGGGCGGTGCGGGTGAAGCCGAGCGCGGTCAGCAGCGCGGTGACGGGTTCGGCGTCCGCAGTGAGGAGTTCGGCGAAGGCCACGCCGGTGGGCACGACGGGCGGCGGCAGCTCGGCGGCGCCGACGGCCTCCCGCAGAAGCAGCAGGGAGCGGTGGGCGTCGACGGCGGTGTAGCCGGCGTCGGCCTGCCGGAAGACGTCGTTGAAGACCTCCAGGGACAGCGGCCCGCGGTATCCGGCGGCGAGCACGTGGCGCAGCAGTCCGGCGACGTCGAAGCCGCCCTGGCCGGGGAAGCAGCGGTAGTGGCGGCTCCACTGCAGGACGTCCATCGCGAGCAGCGGGGCGTCGGCGAGCTGCAGGAAGAAGATCTTCTCGCCGGGGATGTCCTCGATGCCCTTGGGGTCGGAGCCGCGGGAGAGGATGTGGAAGCTGTCCAGACAGACGCCGAGCGCCGGGTGGTCGGCGGCCTCGACGATCCGCCACGCGTGCTCGTAGGTGTTCACATGCCGCCCCCAGGCCAGCGCCTCGTACGCCACCCGTATCCCGAACTCCTCGGCCAGCGCTGCCAGTCGAGCGAGTTGACCGGCCGCTCGTGCGTCGTCGTCCACGGCGTCCGGCGACACACTGGAGCACACGAGCACGGTGTCGGCGCCGAGCCGGTTCATCAGCTGGAACTTGTGCCGGGCGCGCCGCAGATTGCGTACGAAGACCTCGTCGGGCACGCCCTCGATGTCCCGCATCGGCTGATACAGATCGATGTTCAGCCCGTGGTCGGCACAGCGCGCTCGGATCTCCTCGGGAGCGAGCGGGCAGGCGAGGAGATCGTTCTCGAAGATCTCCACCCCGCCGAACCCGGCACGCGCGGCGGCGGCGAGCTTCTCGGTGAGGGTACCGCTCAGGGAAACGGTGGCGATTGAGGTGCGCATGCCTGTGTTCTTCGTCATCCGACAGCACTCCCCGAGCGCTCGACGCCCACCAGCTCCGCGAAGTCGGGCAGCATCCGCCCGCTGTCCGGCTCTCTCCCCGTGAACAGCCGGAACGCGTCGGCGGCCTGGAACACGGCCATCCCTCCTCCGGGCAGAACGGCGCAGCCCCGCGAGTGGGCGACCCGCAGCAACTCCGTCCGAAGCGGCCGGTAGACGACCTCCGCCACCCACAGACCGGGATGCAACAGCTCGGCGGACAGGGGCAGCCCGGGATGCGCGGCCATGCCGGTGGGTGTGGCGTGAACGAGCCCCCCACAGCCGTCGGCCTCGCCGAGCAGCGCCGGAAGCCGATCGACGGTCGCCGCGCCCGCCCGCCCCGGGCCGAAGTGCCGGACCAAGGAGTCGGCGAGCGCGGCCGCTCGCTCGGGCAGCGCATCGACGACGGTGACCCGCCCGGCGCCCAGGGTGAGCACGGCATGCGCGACGGCCGCGCCCGCGCCGCCCGCGCCGAGCTGGACGACCCGCTCCAGCGGGGCGTCCGGCAGGCCGCGCGCGAAGGAGGCGGCGAAACCGGTCACGTCGGTGTTGTGGCCCACGGCCCGGCCGTTCTCGAAGACCACGGTGTTGACCGCGCCGAGCGCCTCGGCCCGCGGATCGAGCGCGTCGAGGTGGTCCATGACCAGCTGCTTGCAGGGGTGGGTGATGTTCAGCCCGTCGTAGCCGAGCTCGCGGGCGGCGCGGACCAGATCGCCGACCGCCTCCGGCGCGCGGCCGAGGACGTCGATGTCGAGGATCCGGTAGAGGTAGCGCAGGCCCTGCCGGTCCGCCTCCCGCTGGTGCAGGGCGGGGCTGAGGGAGGGGCCGATCCCGGCCCCGATCAGCCCGACGAGATACGAGTCCTTGGCCATGCGGGCCTCCCAAGGCGGCGCTAATGTACGAACTAGTACGTTAGCTATATCAGTCGCGGATGTCGTGAGGAAGACCTCGGCGACGGTCGGGGGTCCTGCTTCTACAATCACCGGCACGCACAGCGAGCGTGCCGCCCAGGCGTACACCGGCCCGAAGGACAGCGATGACCAGCGTCGAAGAACCCGTACGACCCGGGGGACGGGTGCGCGACGCGGCCCGCACCCAGGCCGAGATCCTGGATGTGGCCACGCAGGAGTTCGCGCGGGCCGGCTACGACGGGGCCAGGGTCGACGAGATAGCGGCCCGCACCCGCACCACCAAGCGGATGATCTACTACTACTTCGGCGGCAAGGAACAGCTGTTCACGGCCGTGCTGGAGCGGGCGTACGGGGTGATCCGCGAGGCCGAGCAGCAGCTGGACGTCGAGCATCTGGACCCCGTCGCCGCGATCCGCCGCCTGGCCGAGCTGACCTTCGACCACCATGAACGGCACCCGGACTTCATCCGCCTGGTCAGCATCGAGAACATCCACGGCGCCGAGCACATCGCGGCCTCCGCGAAGCTCGGGCGGATCGGCTCCCCGGCCCTGGAGGTGATCCGCCGGATCCTCACCGCGGGGCAGGAGTCGGGGCTGTTCACGGCCGACGTGGACGCGGTCGACCTGCACGCGATGATCAGCTCTTTCTGCTTCTTCCGGGTCGCCAACCGGCATACCTTCGGCGCCCTGTTCGGCCGGGACCTGGTGGACCCGGCCCAGCGGGAGCGCTACCGGACCATGCTCGGCGACATGGTGATCGCCTACCTGACGGCGGAGCGCGCGGCCGGCTGACCCGGCGGGCGCGCGTCGCCGTACGGACTGCCCCCAGGACTCTTGACAGCGGGGAAACACGGGCGCAACATCCCACCCACCACGACTAACTATCCAGTGGGTTAATTAGCAGCCGAGATCCGGCACTCGCCCGCTCCCTCCCCTCGTCGCTCACCCCGCCCTTCCCTAGGGTGGAGTTTCCCCGAAGGAGCACCGCCGTGTCCGTCGCCACCCCCGCGCCCGCCGCCGAGGCCCCACCGGGCCAGCCCTGGAAGGCGGCGACGGCCGCCTGGATCGGCAGCGCGCTGGAGTACTACGACTTCTTCGTGTACGGCAGCGCCGCAGCACTGATCTTCCCGAAGGTGTTCTTCGACTCCTCCGACCGGGCGACGGCGACCCTGTTGTCGCTCGCCACCTTCGGCGTCGCCTACGCCACCCGGCCGCTCGGCGCACTGGTCCTCGGGCACGTCGGCGACCGGCTCGGCCGCAAGAAGATCATGGTCTTCACACTGATCCTGATGGGCCTGTCGACCTTCCTGATCGGCTGTCTGCCCACCCGCGCCCAGGCCGGCTCGCTCGCCCCGGTGCTGCTCGTGCTCTGCCGCGTGCTGCAGGGCATATCGGCGGCCGGAGAGCAGGCGAGCGCGAGTTCGATGAGCCTGGAGCACGCGCCTCCGGGCCGGCGCGGGTTCTTCACCAGCTTCACGCTCAGCGGCACCCAGGGCGGTCAGCTCATCGCCACGCTGGTCTTCATCCCCGTCTCCAGGCTCCCCGAGGACCAGTTGCTCTCCTGGGGCTGGCGGGTGCCGTTCTGGCTGAGCGTGGCGGTCGCCGTCGCCGGTTACGTCATCCGGCGCCGGCTGCGCGAGACCCCGGCCTTCACCCGGCAGGCGGCGGCCAAGGGCGTGGTCCGGCTGCCGCTCGCGGTGCTGATGCGCGAGCACTGGGCGGATGTGCTCCGGGTGATCGCGGGCGCGCTCATCGCCTCGGTCAGCACGATCTTCACGGTGTGGGCGCTGGCGTACGCCACCAGTGACGCGGTCGGCATGTCCCGCACGTTCATGCTGTGGGTGGGCGCCCTGGCCAACCTCTTCGCGCTGGCCGCGATCCCGCTGTGGGCCACGCTGTCGGACCGGATCGGGCGCCGGCCGGTGTTCCTGATCGGCGCGGTGGGCAGCGCGGCCTCGATGGCCGGCTATCTGTGGGCGATCTCCACGGGCTCCCGCCCGCTGACCCTGCTCCTCGGGATCGTCGCCTTCGGTCTCGTCTACAGCGCCGCGAACGGTGTGTGGCCCGCCTTCTACGGCGAGATGTTCGCGACCCGGGTACGGCTGTCGGGCATGGCCATCGGCACGCAGATCGGCTTCGCGGTCGCCGGGTTCGCGGTCACCTTCGCCGCCGGGATCGCCGGTCCGGGCGGCGACGACTGGTCGGCGGTGGCCCTGTTCACGGCCGCGCTGTGCCTCCCGCCGGCCCTGGCCGCACTCACCGCCCGCGAGACGCACAGGGTCCCGACGGAACTGCTCGGCGAACGCCCGGGCCGGGAGGCGCAGCGGGCGGAACGGGTGACTGCCTGAGACCGGCCCGGTCCGAGGTGCGCCCGGTGCGTCCACGGCCGGGGACCGTCCGCTCAGGGTGTCGGGTGGCGCGGCTCGTACAGGGCGAGTTCGCCGCCGCCCGGCAGGCGCAGGGCGGTCACCCGGCCCCAGCGGGCCTCCTCCACCGGCCGGGTGAACTCCACTCCCCGCTCGGCGAGTTCACGCTGCGTTTCATCGAGGTCGTCGCACATCAGCATCAGCTCGTGCGCGGGCTCGCCGTCGGTGGGGTGACAGGCCACCTCGGTGGGCGGCGCCCGGAAGATCAGCCATCCGTGGCCCGCGTCGACGTGCGCCCACCCGAGGGTGTCGCGCAGGAAGACTCGGTCCGCCTCCGCGTCCCGGCTGTAGAGCACCACATGTGCACCGTTGATCACGGGCGGAGGGTAGTGCGCCGAGGAGGGCCGGACAAGCACCGGGCGACCCGCGAACCGCCGTTGTCGCCGACAAGCTCCGGCCGGTGGCCCCCGTGGCGTCACCCCGGCGGGCCCACCGCCGAGTCGAGCAGCGGCCCGAGTTCCCGTACCGCCGTGGTCAAGGGCCCTGTGTCCTGTTCGGCGCGGGCCATCAGGATCGCGCCCTCCAGGGTGCTGATCATCAGCGTGGCCAGGGATTCGGCGCGGGCCGCGGGGACGCCCATGCCGGTCAGGGCCTCGGCGAGCGGAGTCCGCCAGGTGGTGAACGCTGCGGCCACGGCCTCACGGGTCGAGCCGCCGGCCGAGGCACAGTCGACGGTGGCCGCGGCGACCGGGCAACCGGCCGCGAAACCGTGCGCCGCGTACTCGTCGGTCCACTGCGCGACCATCGCCGCGAACACACCGCTCGGCGTCGGCTCCTCCAGCCCCGCGAGGAAGCGCGCGATGCGCTTGCCCGCATACCGGCCTGCCCAGCCGACCGCCTCGTTGACCAGCTGTTCCTTCCCGCCCGGGAAGTAGTGCTGGAGCGAGCCGCGCGGTGCGCCGGCGTGCGCGGCGACCTCCCGCATGCCGGTCGCGGCGACACCGTCACGCCGGATGAGCTGGGCCGCGCTGAAGACCATCCGCTCCCGCGGCCCGTGTCGCGTCTCGCTCATCGTCGACCTCCAGATCCTCGCCTCCCCACTCTATGACCGGCGTCATAACGGCCGCTACTATGACCGCGGTCATAGTCGGCTGCCGCAGCGAAGGACGGTCCCCGTGGACGTCGGTTTCATCGGTCTCGGAGTGATGGGCCGGCCCATGGCTCAGCGCCTGGTGTCCGCCGGCACCCCCCTGGTGGTCTGGAACCGGACCCCGGAACGCACCGCACCCCTGCGCGCGGCCGGCGCCACGGTCGCCGCGGACGCCGACGAGGTGTTCGCCCGGGTGGACGTGGTGCTGCTGATGCTCGCCGACGAGGCCGCCGTCGACACGGTCCTCGGCCGGGGCACGCCCGCGCTGGCGGCCCGGGTCACCGGGCGCACGGTCGTCCACATGGGCACCACCTCCCCCGAGTACTCCCACGCCCTGGAGACGGACATCCGGGCCGCCGGCGGCCGCTATGTCGAGGCACCCGTCTCCGGATCACGGGTACCGGCGGAGGAGGGGCAGCTGGTGGCGATGCTCGCCGGGGAAGCGGACGCCGTGGACGCCGTACGGCCGCTGCTCGCGCCGATGTGCCGGGAGACGTTCGTGTGCGGCCCGGCGCCGAGCGCGCTGCTGATGAAGCTGTCGGTGAACCTGTTCCTGATCACCCAGGTGACCGGGCTGACCGAGGCGTTCCACTTCGCCGAGCGTCAGGGCCTGGACCGGCGGCTGTTCCTGGACGTCCTCGACGCGGGCCCCATGGCCAGCGACGTCTCCCGGATGAAGGCGCCGAAGCTGTTCGACCGGGACTTCGCGGTGCAGGCGGCCGCGCTGGACGTCCTGAAGAACAACCGGCTCATCGCCGAGGCGGCCCGCAAGGCACACCTGGCCTCACCGCTCCTCGACGTGTGCCACACCCTGTTCGAGGAGACGGTGGCCCAGGGGTACGGCGGCGAGGACATGGTCGCCGTACTGCGAGCGATCGAGACACGGACCGCCGGGGCGTCGTAGCCGGAGCCGGGGCGGGTCAGCGCTTCGGGATACCGTACGCCCGCTCGACGTGCAGCCGCACCACCAGGCGGCGGTCGCGGACCATCGCGGCCCGGTAATCGTCCCAGTCCGGATGCTCGCCCTGCACGTCCCGGTACAGGCGGATCAGTTCCTCGACGGTGTCGTCGTGCGGGTCCTGGGCGACCGGGGAGAGTTCGGCCGTGCCCTCGGCGACGGTGAACGCCCAGCGGTCGGCGCTGGTGACGTGGTAGGAGGCGCGGGGGTCGCGGCGCAGATTGCGCGCTTTCGCGCGGTCGTCGGTGACGGAGATCCGGATGACGCGCTCGTCGGGGTAGTAGGCGTGGTTGACGTTGGACAGCTGGGGGCGGCCGTCGCGTTTGAGGGTGACCAGGACGCCGGCGTCGCCTTCGGCGAGCAGTTCGAGCAGCGCGTCCTGCGTGGGGGCCGAGGTGGAGTCTTCGCTCATGACACGGTCAACTCGACGGAGCGGGCCACGCATTCCCGCGACCGCCCTGCGTCGCGTCGATCACAAACACCGCTGATGAACGGGTCCATGGTGGGGTTCCTGGGCGACGATGAGCAGCGGATGCGTCACGGCGGGCAGCCGGGTGCATCGCGTTGCAGGCGACGGGAGGAGAGCGATGGCACGGCTGCGGCAGGAAGTCGACCCGGGCGAGGCCGGGCTGGACGTCAAGGCGCTGGACCGCCTGGACCGGCAGATCGCGCACTACGTCGACGAGGGGCGGCTGCCCGGCTTTCTGGTGGCCCTCTCGCGCGGCGGCCGGGTAGCCCACCTCAGCACGTACGGCCGCCGCGATGTCGCGGCCGGGCTGCCGGTCGAGGCGGACACGCTGTGGCGGATCTACTCCATGACCAAGCCGGTCACCGCGGTCGCGGTACTGCTGCTGGTGGAGGAGGGCACGCTGCACCTGGACGACCCGCTGGAACGCCATCTGCCGGTGTTCGCCAACCCCTGTGTGTACGACGGCGGTTCGGGCGCCGACATGCGCACCCGCCCGGCCGCCGGCCCGATCCTGATCCGGCATCTGCTCACCCACACCGCCGGCCTGACCTTCGGTTTCTACTACAAGCACCCCGTCGACGCGCTCTACCGGGAATCCGGCCTGGAGTACTCGGTGCCGCCCGGCGCCGATCTGGCGGAGACGGTCGAGGTGTACGCGCGGATGCCGTTGCAGTTCGACCCGGGTACGCAGTGGAACTACTCGGTCGCCTCGAACGTGCTGGGCCGGGTCGTCGAGGTGGTGTCCGGGCAGCCCCTGGACGCGTTCTTCACCGAACGGATCCTCGGCCCACTCGGCATGGCCGACACCGGTTTCCACATCGAACCCGAACAGGCGGATCGGCTCGCCGAGTTGTACGTGGAGACCGAACAGGGCGGCATCGAGCCGGTGCCGGGGCTGCCGGTGCGCGGACGGCCGAGGTTCCTGTCCGGCAGCGGGGGACTGGTCTCGTCGGCGTACGACTTCCACCGGTTCATGGAGATGTTGCGCCGGGGCGGTGAACTGGACGGCGTACGGCTGCTGTCGGCGGACAGCGTCGGCATGATGACCCGCAACCAGCTGCCCGGCGACGCGGCGTTGCGCTCCTTCGGCGCCCCGGCTCACCAGGAGCCCGGCAACGACGGGCTCGGCTTCGGCTTCAACGTCTCGGTGGTGACCGACCCGTCCCGCACCCTGGCCCCTTCCAGCCTCGGCACGTACGGCTGGACCGGTGCCGCCACGACCGCGTTCTGGGTCGATCCGGGCCATGAGCTGACGGTCCAGTTCATGACGCAGGTACGCCCGAAGACGCTGAAGATCTTCCCGGAGCTGCGGCGGCTGGTGCACGAGGCGCTGATGGACTGACCGCGGGGGGCGCCCGCCGCCCGTGGGGGGAGGCGGCGGACGCCGGAGCGGCCGGCTTCAGGAGCCGTGGGCGACGGCGTCCAGATGGGGCAGGATGTGGTCCAGCCGCTCCCGCTTGGTGCGCAGATACGTGATGTTGCTCTCGCACGGCTCGATCAGCAGCGGCACCTGCTCCGCGACCTGGATGCCGTGCCGGACCAGCGCCTCCCGCTTGCGCGGGTTGTTGGACATCAGGCGTACCGAGCGCACCCCGAGGTCGTGCAGGATCTGAGCCGCGATGCCGTAGTCGCGGGCGTCGACGGGCAGGCCGAGCGCGAGGTTCGCCTCCACGGTGTCCAGGCCCTCCGCCTGGAGGGCCATGGCGCGCAGCTTGGCGAGCAGTCCGATGCCGCGGCCCTCGTGGCCCCTCAAGTAGACGACGATCCCGCTGCCTTCGGCGACGACGGCACGCAGCGCGGCCTCCAGCTGGTCACCGCACTCGCAGTGCCGGGAGCCGAACGCGTCGCCGGTCAGGCATTCGGAGTGCAGCCGGGTCAGCACGTTCTCGGCGCCGATGTCCCCGTACACCAGGGCCACTTGCTCGTCACCGCGGTCGTGGTCCAGGTAGCCGATCGCCTGGAATTTCCCGTACACGGTGGGCAGCGGTGCATTCACGACGCGTTCCGCGCCCGAACGCCGCGGGGACTTCTTGCCGAGTACGCCCATGTTGACGCCGGAGTTTTCTGTCATGATCTGATTCCTAAGCAGAGACGAAAGGCCGTGAAACGATGAGTGGTTCGGGCGCGCGTGCGGCGGCAGGTGGGGAGACAAACAGCGTGGCGTACGGTGTGTTGCCGACGGACACCACCGAAGAGGTACGGACGCGGGGGGCGGGCGTTTCAGCACAGGTCGCCGTCCTTCCCGTGGGCAGTTTCGAACAGCACGGTCCGTTCCTTCCGCTGGCGACCGACACGCTCGTCGCCTGCGCCGTGGCGCGGGAGATCGCCGCCGCGTACCCGGTGCACCTCCTTCCGCCGGTGACGGTCTCCTGCTCGCACGAGCACGCGGACTGGCCGGGGACCGTCAGCATCTCCGCCGTGACCCTCCATGCGGTGGTCTCGGACATCGCGGCGTCGCTGCGCCGCTCGGGCGTCGACGCGCTCGTCGTGGTCAACGGGCACGGCGGCAACTACGTGCTCGGCAACGTCGTCCAGGAGGCCTTCGCGCGCGGTGAGCGGATGGCGTTGTTCCCGGCCGCCGAGGACTGGGAGTCGGCCCGGGAACGGGCGGGGGTGCGCACCTCGCTGCTCACCGACATGCACGCTGGGGAAATCGAGACCTCGATTCTTCTGCACGCTCATCCCGAATTCGTCCGCCCTGGTTACGAGTCCGCCGATTTCACCGCTGACGACCGTCGTCATCTGCTCACAGTGGGAATGTCCGCCTATACCGAATCGGGCGTCATCGGCCGTCCTTCCCTGGGGTCGGCGGAAAAGGGGAAGGAACTGCTGGCGAGCCTGGCGGAATCCTTCGAGTCGTATTTCGCATTGCTCACGTCCGGGGCGCGGCGCGGGTAGTCCTTCGCGGACCCGGTGCCCGGTCCGGGCGCGGGGTGCTGCGCGGGCCGTGGATCGTCGGGCGCGGAGACCGGGTCGGGGTCCGTCGGTTCGGGCGCGGCCTTGTCCATCTTGGCGGGGTCCGTCTTGGCGGGATCGGTCGTGGCGGGGTCCGCCGTGGCGGAGTCGGCGCGCAGGCCGGCGTACCAGCGCACGGCGAGGACGACGGCGCCGGGCAGGCTCGCCACGAAGCTCAGCACGCCGTACACGACGGCGACGGCGACTCCGGTGCTCGCACCGAGCCCCGCGGCGCCGAACGCCCAGGCGGTGACGCCCTCGCGGGGCCCGAAGCCACCGACGTTCAGCGGCAGCCCCATGGCGACCAGGGCGAGGACCGCGAGCGGCAGCAGCTGCACGACGGACGCGGCGGAGCCGGCGACCCGGGCCGCCACGACGAACATCGCCACGTGCCCGGCCAGGACGACGGCCGAGGACAGCGCGACACCCGGCCCGCCCCGGCGGGAGAACAGACCCTGGCGCGCCTCGCCGAAGGCGGTGCGCAGACCACCGGCCCGGCGGGCGGACGCGTGGTTCATCCGCACGGCCAGGACGACGGCGAGCGCGCCGGCCAACCCGAGGGCGACCAGCGGAGCGAAGTCGCGGGCCTCGGCGCGCACCGGCGACGGCAGCGTCGGCAGCACCGCCACGGCGAGCACGGCCAGCGCGAGCTGCCCGGCGACGCGTTCCAGTACGACGGCCTTCACCCCGCGCCGCAGGTCACCGGCGCTCTGTCCGTGCCGGACCGCCCGGTGCACATCGCCCAGGATCCCGCCGGGCAGCGTCGCGTTCAGGAACAGCGCCCGGTAGTAGTCGGCGACGGCGGGGCCGAGCGGCAGCCGGATGCGCAGACCTCGGGCCACCAACTGCCAGCGCCAGGCGCTGAGCACGGTGGTCACCACGCCGATGCCCAGCGCGGCCAGCACCGTCACCGTGTCGATCCGCCGCAGCCCGTCGACGAGCACGCCCGTACCCAGCCGCCACAACAGGGCCCCGAGGATGACCGCACCGGCAGCGGTGCCGAAGTGCGTCCGCAGCGCACGGAAGCGCGGGCGCCGGGGGGCGGGGGCCTGCGGAGGTTGCGAGGGCTCGGGGGTGGATTCAGCGGCCGGCGGTACCAAGAGCGAGGACGACGACGGCTCCGGGTGCGAGGACGGTCGTTCAGCCTGCGCCGTGCCCCCACGCGGCACGCGCGCGTGGATCGTGCCGGCGCCGTACACGCACACATCCGCCGGACCGCCGTCCTGCACGCGCGCGTGGCCCCTTCCCGGATCGTGCACGCGTGCGTGCGCCATGCCGGAGGGCGTCACCGGCCGCGAACTCATGACGCGCCGCCCGTCGGCCGGGGCAGGGCCAGCAGGTCGCTGTGGTGGACCACGACCCGCAGCTCACCGGCCGTGCAGGCGGCGAGCCGGTCCCGCAGATACCGCTCGGCGCGGTCGTGCAGTTCGGGCCGTTGTTCCACAGCCGCGCCCACCCAGCCGCGCAGCCACTGCTCGGTGAGCGCCGCCTGCTCGGGGCCGAGCCGCCAAGGGCTCGGGTGCACGCGTACGGCGGCCCCGCGTGCGGCGAACGCCTCGCAGGCCACGGTGACCGCGTCCGGGCCGAGCAGCCCGGCGCGTCGCTGATGGGCGTTGAACGCCTCGGCGATCTCCGTGTCCAGCGGGTCGGCCGGGGTGAGTTCGACGCGTCCGGCGACCGACAGGGTGAGCAGCGCGGGGCAGCCGGCCCCGGCGCAGGCGTCGACGAGGGTGCCGATCTCCTCGCGGGTGAGCACGTCGAGCAGCGCGGAGGCGGTGACCAGCGCGGCCCCGGCCAGCGCGTCCGGCGTCAGCCGGGCGACGTCACCGCGCCGGGTCTCGACGGTGACGCTGCTGCCGTCGGCGGCGGAGTGCGGGGAGCCCACGGCGGCGAAGTGCAGCAGGTAGGGGTCGCGGTCGTGCAGCACCCAGTGCTGGGCGCCGTCCAGGCGGGGCGCGAGCCAGCGCCCCATGGAGCCGGTGCCGCAGCCCAGGTCGTGCACGGCGAGCGCGCCGGTGCGGCCCGGCGGGTTCGCGAACCGGATCCGCAAGGGGTCCAGCAGGTCCTGTGCGCGGGCGGCCGCGTCGGCCCCTTCCCGCAACCTGAGCCATTCGGGCGCGTACCGGGGCGGTTCCTCGGGTTCACCGTGCCGCAGCCGTACGGTGGCCCGTTCACCGGGCCGGCCTACGGGCCCGGCCCCGGCGACGACCGAGGCATCCGCAGCGCGCTCCCCGTCGTCGGCAGCGCCGTCGAACCGCCCGGCACCGCCCGCCGCCGTCCCGCGCGTCACGGGGCTCCTTCCGGACACCACCTCTCGACCCGGGGCCGCAGTACCGTTCGCCGCCCCGAGGGCGCCGCCCTCCTCCCCCGTACCGGACGCCTCCGAAGCCGTCGGGCCGCCCGGGACCCCAAGCTCCTCGTGACCGGCCTCGCGTACCGGGTTCCGCTCGTCCTCGGCCCTGCGCACCGGACCCACCTCCCTCGGTCCGGCCTGGGCCGGGATCGACGCCATGCCGTTCGTCGTGGTCTCCTGCGCGGTCATGCCGCCCTCCTCGGAGCTTCGGGGAGCCGTGCGAGGACTCCGGCCAGGCTGCGGGCGGTCGCGGCCCAGCCGTCGAGCGCGGCGCGGCGGCCGCGGGCGGCGGACTTGAGCCTGCGGCGTACGTCGGGCTCGCCGAACCAGCCGCGCAGTTCGGTGGCGAGCGCGCCAGGGTCCTCCGGCGGGACGAGGATGCCGGGCACCCCGCCGTCGGGGGCGCGGCCGACGGCCTCCGGCAGGCCGCCCACGTCGGTGGCGAGCACCGGGATGCCGCGGGCCAGGGCCTCGGTGACCGCCATGCCGTAGGTCTCGGCGTAGGAGGTGAGGACCATCAGGTCGGCGGCGGCGTAGGTGGCGTCGAGGTCGGCGCCGGAGCGCGGGCCGGTCAGGTGCAGCCGGTCGGCGAGGCCGTAACCGGCGATCGTCTCGCGCAACTGTGCGACGTACGCGCGATCGTGGCCGAGTCCGCCGACCAGCTCGCAGGTCCACGGCAGGTCCCGTACCGCCGCGAGGGCCTCCACGAGCCGGTGCTGGCCCTTGCGCGGGGTGACGGCGGCCACGCACAGCAGCCGGGAGACGCCGTCGGTGCCGGGCGCGAGGGGCGCGATGTCGGCGCCGGGCGCGGCGACATGCACCCGTTCGGGGGCCAGTCCGTGATGGGAGACGAGCCGCCGTACGGCCCAGTCGCTGGTGGCGACGACGGCGGGCGCGGCGCGCAGCACGGCGCGCTCGCGGGCGTCGAGGTCGGCGGCGACGGCCGGGTCGAGGCCCGTCTCGTCGCCCAGCGGGAGGTGGACGAGCACGGCGAGGCGCAGCCGGTCGGCGTGCGGGGTGACGACCTCCGGGACGCCGCAGGCGACGATCCCGTCCAGCAGCACCACCGCGTCGTCCGGCAGGTCCCCCAGGATGCGGGCGAGGTGGTCGCGGGCGGCCTGGTCGGGGCGCGGCCAAGAGCCGGGCGCGGCGTGCCGGGTGACCTGCCAGCCGAAGCCGGGCAGGTCCAGGCAGACCCGGCGGTCGTAGGCGTTGCCGCCGCTCGGCGCGGCCGGGTCGTCGATGCCGCCCGGCAGGACGAAGTGCACGGTGCGCAGGGACATGGGGATGATTCCGGCCTTCTCGACGGCAGCGGCTGTGAGCTGCGCCGGGACGTAGGACAGCCGTGACCGCTCCGTGGTCGCCCCGGTCACAGGCCACGCTCGTAACTCGCCCAGGCGATGTGCGACTCGTGCAGGGTGACGGAGATGCCCGCGAGGCCCTTGGCGCCCTCGCCGAGCGCGCCCTTGTGGACGCGTTCGGCGAGCCGGTCTGCGATGACCTTGGCGAGGAACTCCGTGGAGGTGTTGACGCCGGCGAAGTCGGGCTCGTCGTCGAGGTTGCGGTAGTTCAGCTCGGCGGTGATGAGGCGCAGTTCCTGCGTGGCCAGGCCGATGTCGACCACGATGTTGTCCTCGTCCAGCTGCTCGCGGCGGAAGGTGGCGTCCACGAGGAACGTGGCGCCGTGCAGGCGCTGGGCGGGCCCGAACACCTCGCCGCGGAAGCTGTGGGCGATCATGATGTGATCGCGGACGGTGATGCTGAACAACGGACGACCCTCCAGGTACGACGCGTCTGGTCCCCCTGTCCTTACCCGCCGGGGGATGCCGTGTAGTACGGCTCTTCGGTTCCCCGTGTTCAGCCCACTCTCACTCTTTTCTCAGGTCAGGCCCGTCCCGCGTACCGGATCCGGTGGCACAGGGCGGGGATCTCGCCCGAGGCGAGCCTCGGCATGACGTCCGGGAGTTGCTCGAAGGCGCTCTCCCCGGTGATGAGCGCGTCCAGCGCCGGGTCGGCCAGCAGGTCGAGGGCGAGCGCCATCCGGTCGGCGTAACCGCGGCCTGCGCGGGCGGCCGGGGAGACGGTGCCGACCTGGCTGCTGCGCACGGTGAGCCGGCGGGAGTGGAACGCCTCGCCGAGCGGCAGGGCGACGCGTCGGTCGCCGTACCAGCTCAGTTCCACCACCGTACCCTCGGGAGCGAGGAGTTGCAGCGCGCGGGTGAGACCGGCCTCGGTGGCGCTGGCGTGCACGACGAGGTCGCAGTCGCCGAGGGCGGAGTCGGGCGTCGCGAAGTCCACGCCGAGCGCCTCGGCGGTCTTGGCGCGTTCGGGGTCGGCGTCGACCAGCTGCAGCCGGACGCCGGGGAAGCGGGCCAGCAGGGCGGCCACCGAGCAGCCGACCATGCCGCCGCCGACCACCGCGATCCGGTCGCCGATCAGCGGCGCCGCGTCCCACAGGGCGTTCACGGCGGTCTCCACCGTCCCGGCGAGCACGGCCCGCTCGGCGGGCACCCGCTCGGGCACGACGGTCACGGCGTTCACCCGAACGACGTAACGGCTCTGATGCGGATACAGGCAGAAGACCGTACGCCCGACCAATTCGTCCGGGCCCTCCTCCACCTCGCCGACGCTGAGGTAGCCGTACTTCACCGGGCCCGGGAAGTCGCCCTCCTGGAACGGCGCCCGCATCGCGGCGTGTTGGCTCTCCGGCACCCCGCCCCGGAACACGAGCGTCTCCGTGCCGCGGCTCACCCCGGAGTACAGGGCGCGCACCAGGACCTCGTCCTCGGCGGGCTCCGCGAGGGTGATGTCGCGCAGCTCGCCGTGGCCCGGTGAGCGAAGCCAGAACGCGCGGGCCGAGCGGTTCATCGGCATCCTCCTGAACAGTAGGGAAGTTGTTCACGTACCGAGAAGTGCACAGGCCGCGCACAGTACGCGGCGTTGATCGACTCTGTCACTCGGCCGGAGGGTGTGCGGTGGCCCTGAACAACACGTATGACGCCAGGCCTCAGCAGGAGACCGCGGTGGGAGCGGGCATACAGCTCCTGCTGCTGGCCCTGCTCGGGACGGCGATAGGCATGGGGCCGGCCGGCTGGCTCACGGGCCTGGCGTTCGCGTTCGCCACCTGGGCGGTCCTGTCCCGGGCCCTGCACCGCTCCTGCCTGCGCACCTTCGGCCCCGCCAACCGCGTGACGCTCGGCCGGGCGACCCTGGTGGGCGGAGTGACCGCCCTGGTCGCGGACTCCTTCGAGAGCACGCCGCCGGTGACGTTGCTGGTCGGCCTGACCGCCGTGGCGCTGCTGCTGGACGGGGTGGACGGCAAGGTGGCCCGCCGCACCGGGACGTCGACCGCGCTGGGCGCGCGCTTCGACATGGAGGTGGACGCGTTCCTGATCCTGGTGCTGAGCGTGTACGTGTCCACGCAACTCGGCCCGTGGGTGCTGCTGATCGGCGGCATGCGCTACGCCTTCGTCGCCGCGGCCCGGATCGCCCCCTGGCTGAACGCCCCGCTGCCGCCGTCCTTCGCCCGCAAGACCGTCGCCGCGATCCAGGGCATCGCCCTGCTCCTGGCCGGCGCCGAACTCCTCCCCCACCTGGCGAACCTGGCGGTCGTACTCGTCGCCCTGGGCTCACTGCTGTGGTCCTTCGGCCGGGACGTGCGATGGCTGTGGCGCACCTCGCGCATCTCCGTGGAGGCGGTGGCCGGGGAGGGAAAGGTGCTGGAGCTGGTGGGGCGTTGAGCGACGGCCTCTGGCATCGGGGCCCCTGGCATCGGGGCCCCTGGCATCGGGGCCCCTGGCATCGGGAAGGGCCCGGACCGTTTGCCGGTCCGGGCCCTTCCTGACGTCCTCGCTGGTTACGACCGCGCGCCCCGGCTCCGTACGAGCGCGAACGCGGCGGCCGCGAGCCCGAGCACACCGACGACCAGCCCGGCGATGCCGAGGCCGCGGGCCGTGGAGTCGCTCGCGTCGACGGTCTTGGTGGCGGAGGCGGAGGCGGTCTTGGCGGACGCCGGTGCACCGCTCGCGTCACCGGCCGTCAGCTTCAGCACCGGCGCCGGGTTCTCCGGCTCGTCGCCGCCGGCCGGCTCCTCGATCCAGCGCGCGACCTTGCCGTCGGAGTAGGTCTGCAGGGTCTTGAAGACCAACTGTCCGGTATCGTCCGGAAGCTGGCCGAAGGCGACGGTGAAGTCCTCGTACTGCCCGGCACCGATCTTCCCACCGCTGAAGGTGATCTCGGAGGCGGCCTCGGTGATGGTGCCGTCGTCGGTCTTGACCGGCGTCTTGAGCTTGCTGGTGGTGACCTTGGCGGTCCAGCCGTCCTGCGGGTGCACGAGCACGCCGAGCACGGGGTGGTCGGTGGGCAGGAAGACCTGCACCTTGGTGGTGGAGGCGCTGTCCTCCTCGTTGGGGACGCGGAAGGTCAGCACGCCGTCGGTGGCTCCCTTGGCGTAGCTCTGGGGATGGACGGTGACGTGCGCGGAGGCGGCACCGGCGGCGAGCAGGACCGTGGTCGCCGCGAGGGCGGCGACGGTTCCGGCGCGGCGGCCGATGAGATGTGATGTGGATGCGGACATGGGTGAGTCGATCTCCGTACGGATGACGTTGGTGTTCAGGGTCAGAACGAGTACGGGATCGGGGTCGGGGGTCCACGTCTGCTGACGGCGTGCCGCAGTACGGTCAGGCGCAGCGGTTGGGAGGCCGCCGGCAAGCACGGGGCATGATCGACAGGGGCCGCCAACGGCGTGTCGCGCCACCAGGCGACGAGGCCGGGAACGAGCGCGGCGGCCCGCCGCAGCAACGACCACAGCGCGGCCTCGCCCCGCCGCAGCCACCAGGAGGCGACCAGCGCGGCGAGGAGGTGGGCGGCGGTGACGTGGACGGTGAGGTGCGGGTGCGCGGTCGCGGGTACGTCACTCATGGCCGCCGCGTGGCCGTGCATCGCGGCCATGGCGTGGCCGGACATGGCCACGCGCCCGGTGACCGGGTGCGCGGCGTCGAACCCGAGGTGCAGCCCGGCCTGGGTGAGGAGCATGGCCAGGCCGATGCCGGGCAGCGACCGCTCCCGGCCGCCCAACAGCCAGCCGAGCGCGAACACGGCCAGGAAACCTGCCGCGTCGGCCCACAGCGGCGGCATGTCGCCCATGGCGAGCCCGTGCCCTGCGGCGGCGAGCAGCACACACACCGCGGCGAACACCGCGGCACGCAGACTCTTCACCGCCGGTGACGCGCTCATGGTGAGGGATCCTGCCACGGTTGGGTGATACGTGGGGCATGGATGTGCTGTTCAGCGGCGGGGCCGGCAGGGGCCGCGCGTCCGTCCTCGGACCCGCCGGGCGGGGTGCTCCTTCCGCCACGCCCCGCCGGTCAAGGTGCCGGATCGGTCTTGGCGGTGTCATTGACGTTGTTCAGGCAGGCCTTCATGAAGAGGTCTCTGTGGACGGTGCCGCCGTTGGGCTCCTGCGAGATCTGGGAGTACTCCTGCGAGCAGGTGTTGTCGCTCGCGGTGTAGGTCGTGTTGCCGTCGTCGGTGTACACGCCACCGGAGATGACACCGGCCGCATAGGCGCCGAGAAGCGTGGAGCGGCCGAAGACGGGCGTGCGCCAGGACCGTGGCCCGCATCAAGGCCGCCGGCATCCCCGCCGCACCGCTGCGACCCGTCGACGCCGCGGGGGAAGCGGAGGTCGTGCGAGTCGGGACCATGCACTCGTTCGAGGGTCTGGAGTTCCGCTGCGTCGCGGTGATCGACACCAACGACGGCGCGCTGCCCTTCCCGAAAGCGGTCACGCCGCCAGAGGCGGACGCCAAGCAGCTCGGGACGGACCTCATGTCCGAACGCTGCCTGCTCTTCATCGCCTGCATCAGGGCTCGCGACAGCCGTACGTCTCCTGGTCCGGCGAACCCCATGGCCGTCGGTGACGGCCTCGGCCCGGTACTCCTGCGAGGGGACGACGGCGCCAAGACCCCGCCTGCCCACCAGCACGTGTTGGCGATGGTCCGGGGTGCGCTGACCCGGTCCGCCCTCTCCACGCACAGCTTGTCGTGCCCGAAGAGCACCTCGCGGCACATCACTCCGGCGTCAAGCGGTTCCCCGGAGCGGGACCTGGGTCCGTTCTCCCGTCCAACCGCCAGCGGCAGGTTGCGGCGGCGGTGGATGTGTGGTGTGTGGTGTGTGTGGCGACATCGCGGGCAGTGCGTGAACGTCGCGACAGTTCCGGTCCCCTTCCCCGCAGCAGCGGTGCAAAGCAGCGAACCCGAAACATCTTGACAGCGCCTGTAGTTGAGGCCATACGCCGTAGTCGACTGCTTCAGTGAGCCTTGCTGCGGCTCCGGCACAAGTGAAGCACTACTCCCCACCGCCTGCCCTATGATCGTTGAATCATAAATCTCATCGCGACTGCAACCAGAACCTGGACCATCTCGGTGACCACGAACGCCGACAGATGAGCGGGCCTCGCAGTGGTGACAGGCGTGAAGAAAGGCGCACAGCATGGTCCTCGGACTGCTCCGACGTCGGCGTTCCCGCGGTGCTTCCGGTGCCGCGGGTCTGTCTGTATCACTGCCAGCCGGTGCGGGCGCTTACGGCTGCGAGGTCGTGGATCCCCTGGGGCAGCCCATGGGCGGTGCCGAGGTCACGGTGACCGCGCTGGACAGCCACCGCGTCGTGACTCGCGGCACCACTGACCCGTACGGCCTGTTCATGGTGACGCTGCCGCCGGGCTCCTACAGCGTGATGGCCATGTCGGAGGGGCTCACGCCCGCCCGCGAGAACGTCGACATCGCCGCCGGGCTCGTCCACTCCCTGTCCCGTATCGCGCTGCTGCCCGCCCGTCAGCTGGAACTTCCGCCGCCCGGCACCTGGTTGTTCGACCCACCGCACACCGCGATACGGTTCATCGCCAAGCACGTGGGCATGGCCCACGTCCACGGCCGCTTCACCCGTTTCGACGGAGGCATCCGCATCGCGCCGGACATGGCCGACTCCCAGGTGTCGGTGCGCATCGACGCCTCCAGCGTCACCACGGGCAACAAGACCCGCGACAACCACCTCCGTTCCGCGGACTTCCTCGACGTCGAGCGTTATCCGTACATCGACTTCGCCAGCACCCGGTTCGTCTACCGCGGTGGCTCCAGGTGGATGCTGAACGGCACGCTCACCATGCACGGCATGAGCCGATCCGTGGGCCTAGACACGACGTACCTCGGTACGGTGAACGGCGGTTACGAGCAGGAACTCCGCTGCGCGGCACTGGCGAAGACGGAGTTGCACCGCGAGGATTTCACTCTCAACTGGCGTTCGATGCTGGCACGCGGCATCGCGGTCGTCGGCCCGACCATCCAGCTCGAGTTGGACGTCCAGGCGATGTACCGCACCCCCGAGACCCCCACGCCCCCGGAGTAGCCGAGAGGCCCGGACCTCCGCACGGTGCGCGCGACGCATCGTAGGGATGTCAGGGATGGTACGGCGCCGGTGGGCACGGGCTCCCCTCCCGTGCCCACCGGCCGCCGGGCCCGGCTCAGGCGGCCCGGCGTGCCTGGTCGCGGTGGACGCGGACGATGTCCGCGTAGCGGTGTCCGCTGCTCTTGATCGTGCGCGCCTGGGTGCGGTAGTCGACGTGGACCAGGCCGAAGCGCTTGTCGTAGCCGTACGCCCACTCGAAGTTGTCCAGCAGGGACCAGGCGAAGTAGCCGGCGAGCGGGGCGCCCTTGGTCGCGGCCGAGGCGCAGGCGGCGAGATGGCGCTCCAGGTAGTCCCTGCGCTCGGGGTCGTCGACGCTGCCGTCGGGGCGGACCACGTCCGGGAAGGCGGAGCCGTTCTCGGTGACGTAGAGCTTCCGGGCGCCGTACTCCTCGGCGAGCCGCAGCAGCAGCGTCTCGATGCCGCTCGCGTCGATCTCCCAGTCCATGCCGGTGCGCGGAACGCCCTCGCGGCGCACCGCGCGGACGTACGGCGCCGGGGCGTCCGGGGCGTCGGAGATGTACGCGGGGAAGTAGTAGTTCAGGCCCAGCCAGTCCAGCGGGGTCGCGATCGTCGCCAAGTCGCCTGCTCGTAGCGGGAGTTCGACGCCATAGGTCTCGACCATGTCGGACGGGAAGCCGCGGCCGTGCACCGGGTCGAGCCACCAGCGGTTGACATGGCCGTCGTGGCGGCGGGCGGCCGCGATGTCCTCGGGGCGGTCGGTGGCCGCGTGCACGGTGGAGAGGTTGTTGACGATGCCGACCTGGGCGCCGGGCGCCGCGGCGCGGATCGCCTGGGTGGCGAGGCCGTGGCCCAGCAGCAGGTGGACGGATGCGCGTACGGCGGCGGTCAGGTCCGTCCAGCCCGGGGCCATCTTGCCCTCCAGGTGGCCGATCCAGGCCGAGCAGCTCGGCTCGTTGAGAGTGGCCCAGAGTTTGACCCGGTCGCCCAGGCGGGCCGCGACCGCCGAGGCGTACTCGGCGAGCGCGAAGGCGGTGTCCCGCTCGGGCCAGCCGCCGCGGTCCTGGAGCACCTGTGGCAGGTCCCAATGGTAGAGGGTGATGGACGGGGTGATGCCGGCCTCCAGCAGTGCGTCGACCAAC
The DNA here is from genome assembly GCF_055581585.1 of Streptomyces sp. NPDC031426. Classification (NCBI taxonomy): domain Bacteria; kingdom Bacillati; phylum Actinomycetota; class Actinomycetes; order Kitasatosporales; family Streptomycetaceae; genus Streptomyces; species Streptomyces sp. NPDC031426. The sequence continues at coordinate 92,749 of NZ_JBVIJE010000003.1, read as the reverse complement.
TCGTCGTAGAAGGCGAGGCCCTTGGAGTTGACCGCCCCCGTCCCGCCGGGGAGGACGCGGGGCCAGGCCACCGACAACCGGTAGGCGTTGACGCCGAGTTGCCGCATCAGGCCGATGTCCTCGCGCCAGCGGTGGTAGTGGTCGCAGGCGGCGTCGCCGGTGTCGCCGTTCGCGGTCTTCCCCGGGGTGTGCGAGAAGGTGTCCCAGATCGAGGGCGTACGGCCGTCCTCGGCGACGGCCCCCTCGATCTGGTACGCCGCGGTTGCCGTGCCCCACAGGAAGTCGTGCGGGAGTGCGGCGAGGTCGATGCGTTCGGACACGGAAGTCCCTTCGGGATCAGGGGTGTTGGTCGCTCGGGTCACTTGACGGCGCCCGCCGTCAGACCGGCGACGAGATAGCGCTGCAGCAGCAGGAAGCCGGCCACCACGGGCACGCTGACGACCAGCGAGGCGGCCATGATCTGGTTCCAGTAGACGTCGTTGAGGGTGGAGTAGCCCTGGAGGCCGACGGCGAGGGTGCGAGTGGTGTCGTTGGTCATGACGGACGCGAAGAGCACCTCGCCCCACGCCGTCATGAAGGCGTAGACGGCGACCGCGACGATGCCGGGGATCGCGGCCGGTACGACGATCCTGAGCAGCGCGCCGAGCGGGCCGCAGCCGTCCACCAGCGCCGCCTCGTCCAGGTCGCGCGGCACCGAGTCGAAGTACCCGATGAGCATCCAGATGGAGAACGGGAGGGAGAAGGTCAGATACGTGAGGATCAGGCCGCCTCGGGAGCCGAACAGGGCGATGCCGGTGGCGTTGCCGATGTTGACGTAGATCAGGAACAGGGGGAGGAGGAAGAGGATGCCGGGGAACATCTGCGTCGACAGGACCGTCACGGTGAAGACGCGCTTGCCCCGGAAGTCGTAGCGGCTGACCGCGTACGCCGCGAACACCGCGATGACGACCGAGCAGATCGTCGCCGCGCCCGCCACGATCAGCGAGTTCATGAAGTACTTCGCGAGCGGGACCGTCGACCAGATGTCGATGTACGGGCGGATGGTCAGGCCGCTCGGCAGCCAGCGGAACTTGCCGGTGACGTCCGCGAGCGGCTTCAGGGAGCTGGAGACCATCACGTACACCGGGATCAGCACGAAACCGGTGAGCAGGGTCAGGAAGATCCGCCGGGACCAGATGAAGGAACGCGGCGGCGCCATCGGCGAGTTGCGCGTCGGTGAGGCGAGGGGCGGACTAGACATCGGCGGCCCTCCGTCCGCGCGAGGTGAAGATCAGGTACACGCCCGTCACGACGAGCAGGAAGAGCAGCAGCAGGACCGACATGGCGGAGCCCGTGCCGAAGTTCCAGGTGACGAAGGACGCCTGGTAGATGTGGACCGAGATGAGGTCGGCGGCCTCGGGGGCGGACTTGCCGAACAGCACGTACGGCGTGTTGAAGTCGTTGAACGTCCACAGGAAGAGCACCAGGACCAGCACCTGGTTGACCGGGCGCAGGGACGGCAGGGTGATGCGGCGGACCTGCTGCCACATGCCGGCCCCGTCCAGCGCGGCGGCCTCGTACAGCTCCCGGGGGATGTTCTGCAGACCGGCCATCACGATGAGGAAGGCGAACGGCCAGCCCTTCCATACCGACACGGTCAGCAGCGCGTAGAAGCTGTTGTCGCCGATGAGCCAGAAGGAGGGCTTGCCGGTGAGGTGCAGCTGGTCGTGCAGGACGTGGTTCACCAGGCCGTTGTCGTGCTGGAACATGAACACCCAGGTGATGACGGCCGCGTAGACCGGCAGGGCGTACGGCACCAGGAACAGGGCCCGGAGCAGTCCGCGGCCGCGGAAGGTGTCCTGCATGTAGATCGCGGCGGCGGTGCCGATCAGCCAGCACAGGCCGACCGACAGCAGGGTGAAGCCGACGGTGACGAAGAAGGAGTGCAGCAGCGCGTCCCCGACGGGCGCGCTGAAGTCCACCGACACCTTGTAGTTGCCGAGGCCGGACCAGGGCGCGGTGCTCCAGTCGCGGATGTAGAACTGGGTGAGCTCCTTGAAGCTCATCACGATGCCGATGACCATCGGCACCAGGTGGACGAGGAGTTCGAGCAGCAGGGCGGGCAGGAGCAGGAGGTACGGCAGACAGACGCGGCGGAGCCGCCCGGTGCGGCGGCGGGGTTCGCGCTTCGCCGCACCGGACGGTGCCTGCGCCACCGGCTCCTTGTACGCGGTGGTCGTCATCTTGGTGCTCACGCCGCCGGCATCTGCTGCTGGGCCTTCTGCAGCGCGGCCTTGACCGAGTCGGTGGTCACCGCGCGACCGGCGGCGGCATCGGCGAACAGGTCCTTGACGGCCGTACCGACCGCCGTCTCGAACTGCGACTCGGACGCGACCTGCGGCAGGGCGGCCGCGCTGGTGGCGAGGGTGTTCTTCAGCACGGCGGTGGCGGGGGCGCCGAACGCGGCGTCCGCCTGCGCGGACTTGACCGGCGGGATGGAGCTGTACGCCGTGTTGAGGATCTTCTGCTCGTCGTCGGAGGTCATGAACTTCACGAACTTGGTGGCACCGTCCAGGTTGTGGGTGTTCTTGAAGACGGCGAGGTTGATGCCGGCGACCATCGAGTTCACCTGGGTGCCGGTGCCGGGGGTGCCGGAGATCACGGGGACGGGCGCGATGCCATAGGCGTCCTCGCTCATGCCCTGGGACTTGAGGTTGGCGGAGGCGGACTGCCACAGCAGCATCGCCTGCTTGCCCTTGGCGAAGTCGCTGACGGACTGGTTCTGCGCGTACTCGGCGTCGCCGGTCGGTATGACCTTGTCCTTCGCCATGAGGTCGACGTAACTCTTGACCGCCTCGACCACCTTGGGGTTGGTGAAGTCGGGCTTGCCGTCGGCGGTGAAGAAGTCGGCGCCGTGCTGCTTGGCGAAGACGAAGACGTGGTGGATGTTCTCCGACGGGTTCGCGCCCTCGGCGCCGAGCGCGGACTTGCCCTTGGCCTGGATCTTCTTGCCGTCGGCTACCAACTCGGCCCAGGTGGCGGGTGGTTGACTGATCCCGGCGTCGGCGAAGATCTTCTTGTTGTAGTAGAGGGCGTACGCCATCGAGTAGAGCGGGACCGCGGCCGGGTCCTTGCCCGCCGCGCCGGTCGAGCCGAGCGCGGAGTCGACGAACCGGTCCTTGCCGCCGATCTTCGCGAAATTCTTCGCGTCCCAGGGCAGCAGCGCGCCGGTCGACTGCAGCGAGGCGCTCCAGGTGTTGCCGATGTTCAGCACGTCCGGGCCCTGACCCGAGGTGGTCGCGGTGAGGATCCGGTTGAGCAGGTCGGACCAGGGCACGACCTCCAGCTTCACCTTGATTCCGGTCTGCTTCTGGAACTTGTCGAGTTCGGGCTGGAGGACCTGCTTGTCGACGGCGATGCTGGCGCCCTGGTTGGAGGCCCAGTACGTCAGCGTCTTCGGCGAGTCGTTGGACCCGCCGCCGCTTGACGAGCCGCCTCCGCAGGCCGTGGCCGCGAGGACGAGAGACAGGGTGACGGCGCCTGTGGCCGCGGCTCGGATGCTGCGCATGGCTCCTGGTGTCCCTTTCCGGGAGTCGAGGACCCGAGGCTGCTCACGGGGGTTGACACCCGTTCACCCCCGAAGCCCTCTCATGGCTTAATTTAGGACGTGAGTTAAACCTCAGGAGAAACGCTCGTCAAGAGATCCGGCAGCGGCAAACCGCCGGACAGTCCGGAAACAGGGGGGCCAGGTGGCAGCGGTGGGCGGCCGTACGGTGCGTGACCTGCGACGGGAGAGCCGGGGCGCCGCTCTGCAACGGTTGTATGTCGACGGGCCGATGAGCCGGCATGCGCTGGGCCCGGCGACCGGCCAGAGTTCAGGCTCCGTCAGCAACGTCGTGACCGGACTGCTCGCCGACGGCCTGGTGGAGGAGGCCGGCGTGCTCGACACGGACGCGGGCCGGCCGAGCCGGCTGCTGTGGCTGCCCGGGCCCTGCGGCACTCCGCGGGCCGGGGCCGCATCGAACTGGGCCGGCTGGGCCCCGACGCGGTCACCATCGGCGCTGCGGTCCTCCCCCTCGCGGCGTTCTTCAGCTCCGGCGGCCACCGCCCCCGCCAGGCGCAGCAGCGGCCGACGGGGCCCGCTTGGCGGGCGGCGGTGGAGGGGAGGCAGGTGCGAGAGTCGGGGGTGGAGTGGCGTGGGCTTGCCACCCGCTTGCGCGGGACGTGTTTCCCGAGGGGCCCGCACCACCCACCGCATCGGCTGGTGGTGCGGGCCCCGCCCCGCTACCGGACCGGCACCGGTCGGGATGCCGGGGCGTAGCCCGTGGGACGGGTCGTGAAGGTGCCGCGGCCCTGGGTGCGGCTGCGCAACCTGGTGGCGTAGCCGAACAGTTCGGCCAGTGGCACGGTCGCGGTCAGTACGGCCGCGCCGCCCCGGGTCTCGGAGCCGCCGATCCGGCCGCGCCGGGACACCAGGTCGCCGAGGACCGAGCCGACGGCGTCCTCCGGCACGGTCACCGTGACCTCGGCCACCGGTTCCAGCAGATCCGTCGCGCAGGCGCGCAGAGCCTCGCGGAGGCCGAGCCGGCCGGCGGTGCGGAAGGCCGTGTCGGAGGAGTCCTTCACATGGGTGGAGCCGTCGGTGAGCGTGACCCGGAGCCCGGTCACCGGGTGCCCCGCCAGCGGACCCTCGGCGAGCGCGTCCCGGCAACCGGCCTCCACCGCGCGCACATACTCCTGCGGCACCGTTCCGCCGACCACCGCGGAGCGGAACTCGAAGCCGATGGCGCCGACTTCGGGGCCGAGCGGTTCCACATCGAGCACGACATGGGCGAACTGCCCGGCGCCGCCGTCCTGTTTGACGTGGCGGAACACAAACCCGGTCACGCCCTCGACGACCGTCTCGCGGTAGGCGACCCGGGGCCGGCCCACACTCACCTCCGGTCCCCCGTCCCGGCGGATCTTCTCCACCGCGACCTCCAGGTGGAGTTCGCCCATGCCGGACAGCACGGTCTGCCCGGTCTCGGCGTCGGTGCGCACCACCAGCGAGGGGTCCTCCTCGGCCAGCCGTGCCAGCGCCGTCGCCAGCCGGCCGGTGTCCGTGGCGCGGCGGGCCTCGACCGCGACGGACACCACCGGCTCGGCGGCCACCGGCGGTTCCAGGAGCAGCGGGGCGCCGGGCTCGCACAGCGTGGAGCCGACCCGAGCCGATTTCACACCGGCGAGCGCGACGATGTCACCCGCGACCGCCCGGTCCAGCTGGACGTGCCGGTCCGCCATGACCCGCAGGATGCGCGCCACACGCTCGGTGCGCCCGGTGCCCGGGACCCACACGGTGTCTCCCTTCTCGAGCGTGCCCGAGTACACGCGCACATGGGCCAGCCGCCCGGTGGCGCTCGCGCTCACCTTGAACACGAGCCCCGCGAACGGCACTTCGGGGTCGGCGGCCCGCTCCTGACCGGCGCCCTCGTGGACACCACGCACGGCGGGGACGTCCAGCGGCGAGGGCAGATACGCCACCACCGCGTCCAGCAGCGGCTCGATACCGCGGTTGCGGTAGGCGGAGCCGCACAGGACGACCACGCCGTCCCCGGTGCGGGTGAGGTCGCGCAGCGCTCCCGCGAGCGTGTCGGCGCCGAGCGTCTCCCGGTCGCAGAACTCCTCCAGCGCGGCCGGGTGCAGCTCCGCGACCGTCTCCTCCAACGCCCGGCGCCGCCGTGCCGCCTCCTCCGCCAGCGCCTCGGGCACGGGCCCCGCCACGGCCGTACCCGCGCCGTCGGCCCAGACCAGCGAGCGCATCCGTACGAGGTCCACCACACCCGTGAACCCGTCCTCCGCGCCGATGGGGAGCTGGACGGCGAGCGGTACGGGATGCAACCGCTGCCGGATGGACTCGACGGCCCGGTCGAGATCGGCGCCCGCACGGTCCATCTTGTTGACAAGAGCGATTCTCGGCACGCCGTGCCGGTCCGCCTGCCGCCAGACCGACTCGCTCTGCGGCTCGACCCCGGCGACGGCGTCGAACACGGCGACCGCCCCGTCCAGGACGCGCAGTGAGCGCTCGACCTCGTCGGCGAAGTCGACGTGGCCGGGAGTGTCGATGAGGTTGATGCGGTGCCCGTCCCAGGCGCAGGTGACGGCGGCGGCGAAGATGGTGATGCCGCGGTCGCGTTCCTGTGGGTCGAAGTCGGTGACGGTGGTGCCGTCGTGCACCTCGCCCCGCTTGTGGGTGGTGCCCGTCGCGTACAGGATCCGCTCGGTGACGGTGGTCTTGCCCGCGTCGACGTGGGCGAGGATGCCGAGGTTGCGGACGGCGGCGAGGGTGGTGAGGTTCGTGCGCACGGCCCAGGGCCTTTCTGCGGATCAGCCTGACGTCCAGGTCTGAATCGAGGAAAAGGGCAGCGCGATTACCCGTGCGTCCCAGCTCAGAAAGACGTCACGGGCGTCCGGTGCTGGCCGCGCAGCGGGCACCGGACGGTGCGGGACACGAGGATCACCTCGTACCGGGAGCGAGGAGCGGTGACAGCGGTGCGTGCGCGCACGGCCGGGCTCCCCTCTGTGTCGGACGACAGGCGCCGCCGTACGGTGATGGCGGCGCTCGGTACGGGATGACGGTACGAGAGGGAGGCGGCCGGGGGCATGTGATTTTCCGGTACGGCCTCACGAGGGAGCCAGCGCCCCGGCGAGTCGGCGCAGCCAGTCCTGCGCGCTGCCCCGGACGGCCGGGTAACGGTCCCGGAACGCGGCCCAGTCCACGTCCCAGCGGAGCACCGCGGCCGGGTCGAGGGTGGTGTGCGGGTCCGCGGGGCCGGACGCCCGGTCGAAGACCTTCCGCAACAGGCGCGCTGGGAGCCGGGTGCCTTCCGTCTCGGCGAGGAGGACCGCGTCGTACAGGTCCTTGCCCTGTGCGCGCCCTCCGTCCCGGCTGTCGTTGTGCAGCCAGAGCAGCTTCCAGGCCAGGGACAGCTCCCGGCTCGCCGTGCGCACCGGGACGGGGCCACCGCCGTCGCCGCGTGGTATCAGGGTCCAGACAGGGGGTTCGGGCAGTGTCTCGTCGCGGGCGAAGTCCAGCCGTACCTCCCCGGAGGGCAGGCCGTCGGCGTGCCAGGGGATGAGCAGGCGCACGCCCGGTGTGTCGTAGGCGGCGTAGGTCCACGTGCCGTCGACGCGCGCCTTGTCCGCGTCGAGGAGGAGGCCGGGGGCGGCCTCCGGGTGCCGTGCCACGCGTTCCAGCAGGTCGGCGTAGGGGGGTTCGGTCTCCACGGCGTCCTCCTCGGGGAGCCAGTACAGCCCCTCGGGCGGGAGCAGCGGCCGCTGCCCGCCGGTGTCGAACTCCTCGTACGTCCACATCTCGTACCGCGCCGCGCCGGCGGCGGCCTCGGGCCACTGCTGCACGACGTCGAGCCGGTCGACGTACGGATACGGGTCCAGCGCGTCGACCCCGACGGCGTCCTCCAGCACCACCCAGTCCAGATCGGCCGGTTGGCGCGCCGCGTCCCCCACCCAGGCCGGCATCACCATGCTGCCGCGCAGGACCAGGCTCGCGCTCCAGGGAGCGTCCGCGATGAGGCCCAGCACATGATCGAGCGCCGCGCGTACTGCGTTCACGGGGCAGACCGTAGCGCCCCCCACTGACACAGCCGCGCGGCAGACCAGGAACCCAGGGCGGGCGCCCTGGGTTCCTGGTGGTGTCCGGGGCGGACCGGCTCAGCCGAAGAACGCCCCCACCAGCGCGCACAGCGGGACGTGCGCTGTCGTTCGGCGAGGTGCCCTGGGGGCCGCTGGTGCGGCCCGTCCTCGCCACGGTTCAGGTGCCCGCGTACGACCTGGGGCGGACGGCGGCCGGCCTGCTGCTGGACCGGATCGCCGGGACGGAGCGGCCGCTGCGCACGGTGGTGCTGCGCAGTTCCCTCCGGGTCGGGCAGACCACGGCGGGACCGGTGTGAGCCGCCCGGACACGCGGTGCTCCTGCCCATCCGCTTGTGCCGGGAGTGCCAGTGCGGGGCGCATCGGGACGCTCATCGCCAACGACGGGCTCGCGCACGCCGGAAAGCGCTTCCGGCAGGAGGCCCGCGTTTCGCGAGGATCACCTCAGTAGCCGAGTCCGGCTCGCCGGTACCGCTGTTCTCGTGCACGGTGGAAGACGGAACGCCGATCCTCTCCCCCGAGGCCGAGGACAGGCAGCGCCCGGGCGGCCGGCACCTTCGCCACACCAGCCGGCCGCCCGCTCTTCTCGCCGCCCGGTTCACAACCTCCTGTGGCCGTGGCAGTGGTCAGAACCGGCTGGAGCTCAACCGATCGATGGCCTCGAGGACACCCTTGCGGTGTGCGTGCGTGCGCTCGTATCCCTCGAGAACGCGCAGCTCGGTCTCGGACAGCCCGAGGAGGCGCCGCTCGATCTCCTCGACGCTGAGCTGGCTGAAGCCGACGATGGGCAGGCTCTCCTCGCTGCTGGCCGCTCCCTGGATCTGCTCGGCCGCGGAGATCGTTTCCGGTTTCTCTTCCGCCGGCTCCTCGTCGCCGCCGGGATGCTGTCCGGCTCGTGCGGCGTGGCGCATCCGGTCGGCGACGGCCCGCAGCGTGCGGGTGACCGCATGGGCGAGGCCGCCGTCGGCCGTCGGTTCCACGCGGAAGCCGTCGCTCCCGGCGGCCATGGATCGGGCCTGCCGGGCAAGGCTGTCCTCGAGCAGGGCCAGCAGCTCCTGGTCCTGGTCGCGGAGTTCCCGGAGCAGGTCGAGGGTGGCGCGGTCCTGGGCCTGGTCGGCGAGAACCTCACCGGCCCGGGTGGCGGCGAGGGCGCGGGCAGCGGCCGCGTACTCGTCCTCGGTGTTCCTCAGCAGCTGCCGCTCGTCGGCCGGCCCGCGGCCGCGCATCACCCCGGTCACGGTCTTCTGCCCGATGGTCAGCGGGAGTGTGGCCGTTTTCCAGGTGGTGCGGGCGGCGAACCGCGCCATGTCGGTCGCGTCCTCGAGCAGGCCGCGGGGCCGCAGTCCGCGGACATGGCGTTCGATGCGGTGCACCCGCTGCTGCATGTCGTCGGCCTGGCGCTCGAGCAGCTGCCGGTGCGAGCCGGGCGGCGCGACGGCCGCGTCCGCTCGCAGTCGGTTGCGTGCCTCGGCATGGGCGTGGTGGGCATCCTCGAGCGCCGGTATCAAGGTCTGCGTCGTCGCCATCTGTGGGCTGCTCCCTGCATATGGGGGTCGGGCGGCGTTCAGCGGCCGCCCGGCCGCCGTCCTCCCGCGGCTGAGCAGCCGGGACCATCCTGCGAGGCCCGCGCCAAGATCACCCGCCGAAAGCAGCCCCCCAAGAGCGGTGGCGGTGCTGCGACCCGGTCCGCCGCACGCCGTCGTCGGCAGGGAGAGGGCCTGCCCGGCGGTTCGGCCATCCGGGTGAGGACATGGGTCGGCAGCACGGCAGGACAAGCCCGGCGGCGCGGCTGACGGCACGACGAGGGCCCCGACCAGGAGGTCGAGGCCCTCGCTTCCGTGGCGCCGTATCGGCTGTCCGAGGGACAAGTCGGCCGCTGACGGCAGGGTCGGGGTGGCTCGGGGCGAGCGCTGCTTCCGGAACCGGCGTGCGCCGGGAAGCAGCGCGTCGGACCGTGAGCGATCAGGTCAGGACCAGTTCCAGCACGGTGACCGAGAGCGGCGGCACGGTGCTGGTGAAGGATGCTGCCGCGCCGGAGACGGTGCTCGTCCTGGGCACCAGTGTGTCCGGTGCCGTCAGCGTGTTGGTGGTGGTGCGCGAGGGGCCGGTCAGGACGGTCGCGGTGGCCTGCCTCCTGACGCCCTTGGCCAGCCCCTTCAGTTCGACCGGCAGGTTCAGCTTCTCCGTGCCGCAGTTGACGACCGCGAGGTAGAGGCGGTTTCCGGAGCGGGTGGCCACGGTGGCGAGGCCGGGCAGCGCACGTGCGGTGGCCGGCAGCACGGTGTCGCCGAGCCTGCTCGTCAGCATGTGCTGTGCCCAGTAGCTGGGCGACACATAGCTGGTCAGGTTGTCGTATGCGATCAGGTTGGTGGCCCAGACGTTGTTCTTGACGTGCGAGAACAGCGGCGCGTAGCACTCCATGAGGACCTGGTCCGAGTTGCGGATCAGACCGGCCAGCCAGGCGGCGTCGCCGAGCGCCGCGTTGAGGTCGGGGGTGGGGCGGCCCTCCTGCGCGGCCCACTCTCCGACGAACACCTTCGTCGAATTCCGGTCCCGGTTGTCGTACTTGTGGGTGGAGGCCTGGGCGGCGGACGGCGCGAGGTAGTAGTGCTCGTCGATCAGGTCGGGGGTGCGGCTCGTCACGGACGTCGTGGCGATCAGCTTCAGCTGCGGGTACTTCGCCTTGATCGCGTCGTAGAAGGCCGCGAACCGCTCGTCGTACGACCCCGAGGAGTCGAACCAGTCCTCGTTGCCGATCTCCACGAACTCCAGCGGGAACGGCTCCGGATGCCCGTCGGCGGCCCGTCGTGCGCCCCAGGTGCTGGTGACGGGACCGGTGACGTACTCGATCTCGTCGAGTGCGTCCTGGACGAACGGCTTGAGGGCGTCGCCGGTGACGTGTTCGCCCTTGAGCGAGTAGCCGGCGTAGACGGCGAGGACCGGCTGGGCGTGCATGTCCTCGACCCATTGCAGGTATTCGAGGAGTCCGAGGCCGTCCGTGGACCAGTAGCCCCAGGCGTCGTCCTGGTGGCCGGGGCGCTCCCACACCGGGCCGATGGTGTTCTTCCAGTTGAACCGTGTCGCGATGGTGTTGCCCTCGAGGAAGTTGCCGCCGGGGAAGCGCAGGAACTTCGGCTTCAGGGCGACCAGTTTCTCCATCAGGTCGACGCGCAGGCCGTTGGGCCGGTTGTTGTAGGTGGGCGGGAAGAGGGACACGTGCTGGAGCCACAGGGTCTCGCCCGCGGCGGCGGGGTCGGCCGTGGTGACGGTCAGCCTGGCGTCACCGGTCACGGGGGTGCGCGAACCGGTGCGCAGGGTCAGCTCGAACGGGCGGTCAGGGAAGGCGGTGCCGATGTGGGGCAGGCGGGCGGACGCGTACACCGTCGCTCCGTCCGCCGACTCGATGGCCACCGTGAGCGGGCCGATGCGTCGCGACGCCTTGGCGAACAGCCGGGCGGTGTAGGTGGTTCGGGGCCGCACGGGTATGCCCCAGAAGCCGTCGTTGGCGACGCCGGCCCGGTTTCCGGTCCCGGTGCCGCTCGGCAGTACGACCTTGAGGGAACGGTTGAGCGCCGCGTTGAGCGGGGTGGCGGTGTCGAGTGCGAGGGTCGTTCCACCGACGGCGGACCAGTGGACGGGCGTGGTGTCACTGGCCATCATCGAGCGGTTCTGCACCAGTTCGGCGTAGATGCCGCCCTCGCCGGAGTGGTTGATGTCCTCGAACATCAAACCGGGGAGGATGGGCGACACGGCGTGCGCCGGGTTGCCGACGTCCACGCTCAGCAGCGGCGTCGTGGTCTCGACCGGGACCCCGGCCAGCGCCGCCACCTGGTCGGAGGTGAGGGCGGTCGGGAACATCCACACGTCGTCGATCAAGCCGTGCCACTGATCGACGTGGCCACCGCCGTAGAGGGCACGGCCGACGGCGGTGTCGCCGCTGCCGGCCCAGCCCGCGGTGTAGGCGGTCTCCCCCTCCAGTACGCCGTTGACGTAGAGGCGGATGACGCCGGCGGTCGGATCGCTGACGCCGACCAGGTGGGTCCAGGTGTCGGTGGTGGGCGCGGAGGCGGCGGCCGCCACCGCGGCACTCTGGGTGGCGTCCGAGGCCAGCCGGGCGAAGGCGAAGGTGCCGGTGTCGTCGCGCAGCCCGAGGTAGAAGGAGCTGACGACCTTGCCGTCGATGCTGACGGCGGTCTGGTAGCCGCCGAGTTGAGCGAGGTTGACCCAGGCGCCCACCGAGAACGCCTTGGAGGTGTCGAGGGCCGGCCCGGACGCCATGGCGTTGCCGCCCGCCTTGAGGTTCAGGCTGTGGGTTCCGACCTTGCCGGTGTCCCAGCCGGCCGCCCCCTGGAGCGTCGCGGTACGACCGTTTCCGGAGGAGTCGGCGGCCGAGGTGCCGGAGCCCTCGTCGAAGGTCCAGTGGGCGGCTGCGGCGGGGAGGTCCGCGCCGGTGGCGCTTGCGGTGGTGCCGACGAGCTGGGCGGCCCGGGCGGGAGCGGCGGCGAAGGTCCCGGCGAGGGAGGCGGCGCCCAGGACGGTGAGGACGGTTCTGCGGGGCACTCCGGCTTCTGAAGGCATGCGGCTCATTCCTTTGTTCGACATATCGATCGATGATCGGTACTTCGAGCAGCAGGGATCTTAAGGTGTCACCGTGGCCCGTCAACACCCCTCGTACGGCAACGCACCCTCCCCGGCCACCAAGGGGCCACGTGCGCCGGCCTCTCCCTCGCCGCCGGCCCGCGGGGCAACTCTGGCTACTGATGGGTGAGTTGCCCGCTGAGGAAACGGTCGTGGCCGCACGAGGGCAGTTCCACCTGCCGGACCGGACTTCAGCCGACGGTCAGTGTTCCTGGGCCGTGGGGCGGACCATGATCTCGTTGACCGCCACATGCGGGGGCTGAGTGATCATGAAGGTGATGGCGCGAGCGATGTCCTCGGCATCCAGCCAGGCGTTCTGCGGCAGGCCACGGGCGGCAGCGGCCCCGGGGCCCGTCGCCATCTCCGTCACCGTCATACCCGGCTCGACCAGCCCCACCCGGATGCCCCTTCCCGTCACCTCCTGACGCAGGGCCTCGCTGAACGCGCCCACCGCGTGCTTGGTCGCCGAATAGACACCGTTGTTCCTGCGCACCACCCGGCCTCCGACCGAGCTGACATTCACGAGATCAGCGACCCCGCGCGGGCCGTCGGCCGCCGCGCGGAGCAGATGGGGCAAGGCCGCCTGCGACAGGTGCAGGACCGCGTTGAAGTTGAGATCGACCATCCGCTCCCACTGGGCCGGGTCACCCTCCTCGATGGTGCCCATGGCCACGTAACCGGCGTTGTTCACGAGCACGTCCAACCGCGTGAAGCACTCCACGGCGTCCTCGACGGCCCGACGTGCCTGCGCCACGGCTTCGAGGTCAGCGGTGAGGACCCTGCACGAGCCACCCCGATCACGGATCACCGCGGCCAGGTCCTCCAGCCGCCCCGTACGGCGGGCCACCACTGCCACGGCGGCGCCCTGCCGCGCCAGCGACAAGGCCGTGGCCGCACCGATGCCGCTGGACGCGCCCGTCACCAGCGCCGCGCATCCCGTCAATGGCGCATCACCGTCGGCGACGCCGGCGCCTGCCGCCCTGGCGCCCTGATCCGCAGCTGCCGCGTGCCCGGCGTTCGGATCCCTCACACTCATGATCACCCCTGCACAGGTCATCCCGTCCAGGGCGGGCCGAGGTGCCGCGAACCTGGCACCGCCGCCCACCGGCGAGGTGCCGCCCTGCTCTTCGAAGCTTGCACCACATGGCCCAAGACCGCCTCCGCGCATGCTTCGACGGTTGCCGTCGGCCGCTTGGAACGGGGCATCCGCCCTGTGCCCGTCTTCGTCTGCACCGAGGCGCTGAGCCCCCAGGGCGGGCGCCCCGGCCGTGCTCCGGCCACGGCGCCGCGCTGCTGCGGCGCCGCGAGTTGACCCACCGGGCCGACGCCGAACCCCAGCGCCACCGACAGTGCGCTGTGCTGCTCGGCTCCGAGCAGCCCCAACTCGTCACCGAACGGAAGAAGGATCTGATGGAGCCTGAATAGGTGACGTCGCGGCAGGGGCGGCGCAGGCGGCAGGCCGACGCCCGGTTCGCCGGTCAGGGGCAGCGTCCCGTCCGACCAGGCGGGAAGCGTCTCCGGGCCGCGCAGGCCTCAGCTCGTGGCTCGACACCACAAAAGACCGGATGACACACACCGGTGTGACAGGGCGGCCGTCACAGCCCTTCGGCGGAAAGCACACGGACAGGGCCGGCGGCGCGCCCGGCGCCGGGGCGGGCTGTCGCCCCGGCACCGGGTCCGCCGTATCAGCCCTCGTCGCGCAGCCGGGCCGCCAGGGAGGTCAGCGGCTCGGTCTCCCCGGTGTGGCCCAGGGCGGTGAGGCGGGCGACCGCCGCGTCGAGGCGGGTGCGGGCGGGAGCGGGGCGTTCCAGGTAGATGCCCTCCACGGCGCCCGCGAGGCGGACGCATTCGGCCCACTCGCCGGCGTGGTCCTCGTCGGATCCCGGTTCGCCGAGCAGGGTGAGGGCCTTGTCCAGGGCGGCCAGGGCGGTCTCGTACTCACGGCCGTAGGCGTTGACCCGTCCGTGTTCGTAGGCCAGGGCAGGGTCCAGGGAGCGGCCGCGGGCCTCGTACCCCGCAGCGCGGGCCTCGTCTGCGATCCTGCCCGCGTCGGCCAGGAAGGCGAAGGCGTCGGCCAGGCCCTCGGGACCCTGCTGCTGGGCCTGGAGGCGGGCGAGTTCACGCAGGCAGCTGCTGAGCTGCTCGTAGCGCGGGGCCCGGGCGTGGGCGGCGAGGGCCTGGTCCGCGGCCTCGCGGGCCCGGCCGAACTCGCCGGACTCGGCGAGGAGTACGGCGGTCTCCGCGGCGATCATGGCGTGGCTCCCGGGGTCGTCGTCCCAGCCGGCCGACTCGGCCGCGAGGGCGGCGAACTCCGCCGTGGCGGCCTTGAGGTCCTCCCCCGCGTGCAGCGCGCGGGCGCGGGTCAGGCGCAGCTGGGCGACGAGCCGGTCGTCCAGCTCTCCGGCGGCGACGTCCGGTTCGGCCAGGACGGAGTCGAGCAGAGCGATGCAGTCCTCGACGCGGCCCAGGTCGAGGCTGAGCTGGGCGGCGTTGCCGTAGGTGCAGAACGCGTCCGTCCGGCTGCCGTGGCGCAGTTCCAGCTCCGCGGAGCGCGTCAGGTGCCGCAGCGCCTCGTCGGGGCGGCCCAGGTGCATGCAGGCCTGGGCCAGATCACCGTGGAGGCGGGCGGTGTCGACCGTGTGGGTCGGCCAGTCGGCGGCCAGGCGCAGGCTCTCGGTCAGGTCCGCGTGCGCGGCCTGCGCGTCCCTGAGGCCGAGCTGGATCCGGGCGCGCAGGCCGAGCGTGCGGGGCAGGTGCCAGGCGGGGCCGTGCGCCTTCAGCCGGTCGAGGAGGGCGTCGATCTCCGTGGCCGCGGCGGGCAGATCGCCGGAGAGGGCGTACGTACTGGCCCGCAGCAAGAGCGCGCCGGAGACCTGTCCGGCGATGTCGTGCCGGGTGGCGAAGTCGAGCAGCAGGTCCACCTCGGCGAAGACCGGCGCGACGTGCTCGTCGCTCCGCGACGTCTGCAGACGCAGGCCGAGCGCGGTCGCCCGCAGCCGCAGCAGACGGGCCTCCTGGTACGGGGTGAGGCCGGTCGTCTCCTCGTGCAGGCGGACGAGGGCCGCGTGGGCGGCGGTCAGCGCGGCGGCCTTCGCCTCGGCTGCGTCGTCCGTGGGGATCTCGCCCGTGGCGAGCAGGGCGCAGGCGCGGGCGAGCACCGCGTGCCCCGGCGCTCCGGCCGCGTCGTACAGGCTCGCGGCCTCTTCGTACCGGGCGGCGGCTGCGGCGAACTGGTCCTTCTCGCCCGCCCGGCCCGCCTCGTCGGCCAGCAGGTCCGCGCGCAGCCGTACGAGCGGTCCCACGGCCGGGTCGTCGGGGTGGGCGTAGTCGGGGGCGGCGACGAGCGTGCGCAGCCGTGCCCAGCAGCCCGCTTCGTCCGGATGCCCCTCCTCGTCCAACTCCCGTGCCCGGGTGATGAGTTCGGGCAGCGACTCGGGGGCGGTGGCGGCCGGGCGGGCGGCGGGGGTGGCGGCCGGGGTGGCCGGGGCCACCTCGTCGAGGCCGCGGGTGCGCAGGGTCAGTTCCAGTGTGTCCAGGAGGGGGGCGCGGTCGAGGCGGTCCCTGCGGCGGTCGGTGTGGGCCGTGGTTCCGTTGCGGGCGTCGAAGCGGGCGGCGAGGTCGTCGGCGCGGCCACGCACCTCGGCGCGCAGGCCGGCCACCGTCCAGGTGCGGCCCGCCCATCCGGCGGCGGGCAGTTCGCCGTGGCCGAGGAGTTCGACGCGCTGGAGGAGGACCTCCACGCCGGTGAGGAAGCTGAGCAGGTCCAGCGGCGAGTCGACGTCGTCGAACAGGCTCCGGTTCTCGGCGAGCAGTTCCAGGCCGCGCGCCTCGTTGCCGGTCAGCGCGCAGAACTCCAGGTGCCGGCCGACCTCCCCGGACATCGAGGGGTTGCGGCGGCAGCCGCGGTAACCGGCCAGGTGCAGCTCGCGGGCCCGGTCGGTACGGCCGGTGCGCAGCAGGGGAAGCAGCGCGTACGAGATGGAGCGGGCGGGCTCCTCCTGGCAGGACTCCTTCCCGGCCAGGACGGGGTCCCAGGTGCGCAGGGCCCGCTCGTCGTCGCCCGCCGCGAGGTGGTACCGGGCGCGCTCGCAGATCTCGCAGGCCTCGCAGTCGCTGAGCCGGGTGCGGGTGCGGCCCGCCCACAGCTCGAAGGCGAGGTCGGTGTCCTCACCGACGTGTGCGGCGAGTTGGTACGCCTGCCCGTAGTAGGGCTGGAGGCCGAGTCCGGCCTTCTCGTACCGGTCGCGCATCTCCGTCAGCCACTGGCGCAGGCTGGCCAGCGGAATCTCGGGCAGCTGGCGCAGGGCGTGGGCCACCCACTTGAACCGCCAGAACAGCGTGTGGCGCAGTCGTTCGTCGAAGACGTCGGGCTGCTCGTCGAAGAGGGTGAGCAGGCGGGCGAAGACGACGGGCGACTTCCTGGGTTCTGAGCCGTAGGTGTACGCCTCCTGGAGTTCGAGGAGTGCGTGGACGAGCGGGACGGGTTCCGCGAACTGCTCGGCGGCGTCCACGAGTTCCTCGGCCGTGACGGTGCGGGTACGGCCGTAGGGGCGCCGGTCGTTCTCCTGAAGCGCATGGTACAGCTCGTCAGTGTTCTGGGGTGCGGTCGGCATCGTCAGCTGTCCTTGCGGAGGGCGTGGGCGAGAAGGTCGAGGAAGGAGCGGTTGATGAGGCTCGATTCGGCGGGCCGGAGCGGGCGCCGGGACAGCATCGCGGCCTGCCCGTAGAGGGCTTCGGCGCTGGTGCGGGCCAGTTCGGGTTCGTCGATGGTGACGGCCGTACGGACCAGCGGATTGAGCTGGTTGAGGATCAGCTGGGCCCGCGGCGCCTCCTGCCGCAGGTGGCCGAGGATGTCGCCCCACAGGCCGCCCTGCTGCTCGCGGGCGAGCTGGGAGCGGGTGCGCTCGTGCCGGGCCTCGCGGCTGTCGAGGAGGAGGGCCGGGGCGGAGGCGGGCTGGAAGGTGCGGAGCGCGACGTCGCAGTCGAAGACGGCGAGGGCGTCGCGGGCCTGGGCGAGGTAGGCCGCGGCGGCCAGTTCCGTCTCCCGGTCGACGGGGTCGAGGTGGGCGGTGAGCGTGGCCGGGTCCAGGTCTGCGACGCTGACCTCCGGCCTGATCTCCGGCAGCCGGTGGACCAGTTCACGGTCGTAGGTGTAGCCGCCGTTGACGACGCCGAGCCCGGCGGCCGAGGCGATCGCCGCGACCTGCCGGAACTCCTCCACGCTTGAGGTCACGAGCACGGTGCGGTGGGTGCGCGCGAACTCGTCCAGCGTGGCGTGTCCGTCGGTGGTCTCGAACGGCAGCCACGGCAGCAGCATCCGCAGGATCTCGTCGTCGTGCACCGCCAGCGACTTCACCGCCAGGTGGTGGGCCTGGAGGAAACGGCCGAGGAGGTCCGGGTCGCCGGCGGCGGTCCGGGCGATCCAGGCGCGTAGCAGTTCGGCGAGGGCGTCACGGACGGCGGCGAGGGTGTCGTCCTCGTACAGGGACTCGCGGGACGCCGTCGGGCGCAGGCTCTCGGCATCGACGACACAGCGGACGAAGAACGCCCACTCGGGCAGGATCTCCTGGGCCTGCTCGGACAGCAGCATGCCCTTGACGTGCACGCGGTGGCCGTGGCGGCGCCCGGCCGGCACCGCCTCCGGCAGCACGCACGCGATGCCCTTCAGGCCCACGGCCGGCAGATCCAGCTCGATGGTGTCCAGCGGCGTGAACCCGAACACCTCCGCGCCGTACGCGGCCAGCGCGCGGGAGCGTGCTCCGGGCGTGGGGTACGCACGCGCCCAGGGTGCGGGCTCGGGGTTGACGGATGCGCCCGGGCCGCCCGTGCCGTCGTCGAAGGTCACGGGATGGCGCAGCAGGGAGCCGAAGTGCCGGGCCAGCGCGTGCACCTGTGCCGGCCGGGTCCACTCGCCCGCGTCGGCGCGCGGCGTCAGTGTGACGGTGGTGCCGGGGCCGGGGCGGGCGGAGGCGGGCAGGGTGCGGACGGAGTAGCTGCCGTCACCGCGTCCCCGCCACTCCACGGCGGGGGCGTCGGCAGTGCGGGCGCAGCGGCTCAGGACATGGATCTCGTCCGCGACCAGGAAACAGGAGAGCAGGCCGATGCCGAACTGGCCGATGAAGTCGGCGCGTTGCTCGGCGACCTGCTCGGCGCGCTTGCTGCTGCGGCCGATCGTGGCGAGGAAGGTGTGCACGTCGGCCTCGGTGAGACCGACGCCGTCGTCCTCGACTCGTACGACCGAGCCGTCGGCGTACAGGCGGATACCGAAGGCGCCGGTGGGGGCGGCCGGTTCGAGACCGTGCCGCGCGGTCAGCGCGTCCACCGCGTTCTGCAGGAGTTCACGCAGGTAGACGCGGGGGCTGGAGTAGAGGTGGTGGGAGAGGAGATCGACGAGGCCGCGCAGATCCACCTGGAAGGTGCGGTCGGCGCCGGCCGGGCTCGAAGGGGTCGCGGGGAGAGTCATCGGGCAGTCCGGGGTGAGGTGAGCGACGGCGGGTGGGGTGGCGGGCTCAGGCGTTGCGCCGGGCGCGGGCGTACATCTCTTCCGGCTTCGCCATGTACCTCCAGGGCCACGAGGTGTAGGCGCCTTGCAACTCGCGGAAGACGCGCGGCAGCACGAGGCGTTCGGAGGCCAGGGACAGGGCCATGGCGAAGATGTTGAAGTCCTGCTGCCAGCCCGGGCGACGCACGTAGGCGGGGTGGAGGATGCTGCGCTCGGCCGTTTCCAGCAACTCGTCCTGGATGCCGGGGGTGATGAGGCAGTTCTTACGGTCGGACTCGACCCAGTCCTCGATGTGTGCCATGGCGATCACACAGCCGAGGCGATGGCCATCGGGTGCCCGCGCGAAGGCCTCACGGGCGAACGCCAGGGCCTCGCCGGGCTCGCCGCCCCAACGGGGCTGCAACTGCGACACCCACTCGATGTGGGTCTCCAGGTCCAGCGGGTCGCGGCGCAGAGCGGCGTCGAGCCGGGTCTCGTTGACGGCGGGGCCCAGCGACATGCCGCGGCCGGAAGTGAGCAGGCGGCGCCATGGTGTGACCCATTCCGGCCGCAGCTCGGCGGCCTCCAGCAGCCGCTCCTCGGCGATGTGGAGCCGCTCGTGGAAAACCCGCCACTGCTCCGGCTTGACATCCGCGGCACGCGCGCGGGTGCGCGCCTCCCAGCCCCAGTTGATGTGGCGCGCCCCGGATATCAGCAGGGCGGTCGCCCGGTGCTCCTTGTCCTCCTCGACGGCCCGGCCGATCCACTCCTGCACACCGTCCAGGTCGGCCAGCTCACCGAGGACCTGATCCTGGCGGCCGAGATCGAAGGGGGCCAGCGCCGCCTTGACCGCCGCCCAGTCACCCGCGCCGGCCGCCTCGACCAGCGCGAGCACCCGCGAGTCTCCGAGCGCGCGCAGCGTGTACATCCCGTTCTTCTTCCGGCGCGGGACGGCAAGGGCGTACGGATCCGCCGCCGGTCTCTCCCCACCTCTGCCGAACAGCTTGCCGAACATGCCGCGCCCTCCCCAGGTTCCGCGTGATCGTTCGGTGCAGCATAAGCGGCACCACCGACACCGCTTCCACAGGGTTTTCCACCGGTGGTTCACGGAGTCGGACGATGCGCCAGGGAAGCGGGACGCTCTACCTCTGGTGCGGTGTGCCGGGCGACAGGATGACCCGCACGATGGCGTGACGTGGCACCTTGCTGCCGGGCCCAGGTGTCTGCTCGCATACTCGGCCGACGGGCGTGCCGGGGTGAGGGCACTCCCGGTGTCGGATCGGCTGGACGCGTACGCCGGCTGCCTGGGCACTCGACCGGGCTTCGGTCATGGTCTCGCCGATCAGCGAGGGTGCCGCGACCCGGGGACGAGCAGGGGCGTGGGATCCGATGATCAGGTAGGTGCCCACGGCGGCCGCCAGCAGCACCGCCATCGCCTGAAGCGGCCGGCGGATGCGCCCGCGGCGCACAAGGCGTTGTTTCCGGGGATCCCGGGGCGGCGGCGGTGGGGTGTGCCGGACCGTCGCGGGTGGAACGGGCAGGGGCGGGGTCACCGCCGTGGCACGGCCTGCCAGTACCTTCCCGATGGCGTCGCGCATCTCTTCGGCGGTCTGGTAGCGAACCGCAGGATCCTTGGCCAGCGCGCGCAGCACCAGAGTGTCGTAGGCGGCAGGCAGCTGCGGGACGTGGGCAGAGGGAGGCACCGGTGGTTCCGAGAGGTGCTTCATGGCCACGGCCAACGGGGTGTCACCGGTGAACGGGGGGCGGCGGGTGAGCAGCTCGTACAGCAGGCAGCCGGTCGAGTACAGGTCGGTGCGGACGTCCACCTGCTCGCCCCGGGCCTGTTCCGGCGAAAGGTACTCGGCCGTGCCCACGACCACCGAGGTGCGGGTGAGGGTCGTACCCGCCTGATCCACCGAGCGGGCGATGCCGAAATCCGTCACCTTCACGCTGCCCTCGTGGGAGAGCATGACGTTCGCCGGTTTGATGTCCCGGTGCACGATGCCGTGGTGGTGGGCGTGATCGAGCGCCTCCAGCACGCCGGCGGTGAGTTCCAGGGCGTGCTCGGGTCCGGTGATCCGTGCCTCGCGCACGAATTGGAGCAACGTGGTGCCCTTGACGTACTCCATCACGAGGTACGGGACGAGGCGGCCGTCGATCGTGTCCTCGCCCGCGTCGTAGACGGCGACGACGGACGGGTGGCCCAGCAGGGCCGTCGAGACGACCTCACGGCGGAAACGCACCCAGTGTTCGGCATCGGCCGCCAGGTCCGGCCGGAGCGCCTTCACGGCGACCTGGCGGAACAGCAGCAGATCGTACGCCAGCCATACCTCGGCCATCCCCCCGCGACCCAGAACGTGTTCCAGACGGTAGCGTCCGCCCAGACGACGTGAACGATCCACGGTGTTCCCCCTCGTTGCCGACATCCGCCGAGGCACCGTAGAGACGGTTCTTGTGGGATCTCTGTGCGCGACTGGCCTGACCACCCCGATGAATTGTCCGCACCCGCAGTGCGCGCCCGCGTTCACGCCGTGTGGTAGGTGCCACCCTGCACGTAGTACTTGCCGCCGCAGCTGTTCTGCTTGTACTCGCCGACCCGCCATACGCACACCCAGGTGTAGACACCGGGGCCGTCCCAGTAGAAGTCGGTATTGAGGGTGCCCGCTCCCTGCTGCTCACGTGCGTCGGTGAATTTCTGGCTGCTCGACTCCGGGCCGCGGAAGTAGTTCATTCTGCAGTCGTTGCCCCAGGACTCCAGCAAGGCCTGGGTGAATCCACCGGCGTCGCTCGGGCGGTAGTTCATCCACGCCTCGCAGCCATTGGACGAGGCGACGGACCCGGGGATCCAGCCGGCCTTTGGTTGAGCGTGCGTCGAGGTGGGGCCGGGGCCCTGCCCTGCTGGGCTGGTGGCTCCAGGCGGTGCGTGGGTGCCGTTCTGACCGCCGGTCACGTCGGACGGTGGTGCGCCGGGGCCGTTCTGGCCGCCGGTCACGCCGGGCGGCGGTGCGCCGTTCGCGCCACCGGCAGGATCCGCGGGGTGGCCGCTCGTGGCTCCCGATGACGTGCCGCCGGCGGCGGGCCCGCTGGACCTCGGGCCTGCGGATGCCGAGCTCACCGCCGGGGCGACGCCGGAGTTGCGCGCGGAGGCCCTGGCGCCGGCGGCCGGTCCGTTGTGCCGAGCGAGCTCACCGGCGGTGACGGCGGCCGAGGCCACCAGGGCCACTGCGGCCGCGGCCGCCAGGATGTTGCGCCGCCGGTGCGAAGGCCGTGCGGCGCGCTCAGGCGCCTTGCGGGGCAACCCGGCCGCGTCGTCGGCGCCGGTGAGCCCGCCACCCGGTAACTGCGGTTCGTCCGCCGGCGCTTGTGAGGTGAGCGCCCGGCGCCGTTCGATGCGGGCCAGCAGGGGCTGCGGCCATGGAGCGGTGGCGCGCGTGGCCCCTGCCGCAGCGACCACGGCGGCGGCGTCGGGGCGTTGTCCGGGATCCTTCTCCAGGCAGCGTGTGACCAGCGCGTGCAACTCGCGGTCGACGTCTGCCAGATCGGTCAGATCGGGAGGCTCGTGCACGACTCGGAAGAGGACTTCGGTGGCCGTGCCCTCACCGAAGGGCGGCTTGCCGGTCACGGCGAAGGTCAGAAGCCCGCCGAGCGCGAAGATGTCCGCCGGCGGACCCAGGGCTCCCGTCCGCGCCTGTTCCGGCGCCATGTAGCAGGGCGTGCCGACGTGCTGCCCGGTGACCGTCACCTGGCTCAGATCGGCCGCGTGGGCCACGCCGAAGTCGATCACTTTCGGACCGTCGAGGTCCAGGATCACGTTCGACGGCTTGAGGTCACGGTGGACGATGCCCGCCGTGTGGATCGCCCCCAGCGCGGTGGCCACACCGGCCGCCAGGCGCCACGCCGCCGTCGGTGGCAGGGGCCCGTCCGTCCGGACCGCGTCCTCGAGCGGCACCCCGGGCACGTACTCCGTCGCCAGCCAGGGCCGGTTCGCGTCGGGTTCCGCGTCCACGAGGGCCGAGGTGAACGCGGCGTCGAGCCGGCTGAGCGCCGTGAGCTCGCGGGCGAAGCGGCGCCGGAACTGCTCGTTGCCCGCCAGTTCGGGGCGTACCACCTTCACGGCTACGAAACGGCCGTCCGCCCACCCCAGGTACACCCGCCCCATGCCGCCCGCGCCGAGCAGCGCGGCCAGCCGGTACCGCCCGACTCTGGCCGGGTCGTCCGGTGTGAGCGGACTCGCACCGAGCACTGCCAGGTCGGTATCGGTCAGTCCGGAGCCCATGATTCCCCCTCGCCCTGCTCCGCGCGGCACTGTGGTCCCATCCTGGCCCAGGACCCCATGTCCCGTGAAATCCCCTGCGCCGGAGGTTGAGTTGACGGCAAATCAGCACACTGCGACCATTGTCCGGTGGCGGATGTACGGGTGGCGATTGTCGATGATCATCCCGTGACGCGCGAAGGTGTCGCGGCACTGCTGGCGAGCAGTCCGGGCTTCGACGTGGTGGCCTCGGTGGACGACCCGGCCGCAGTGCCCCGGGACGGCTCGGTCGACGTCGTCGTCCTCGACCTGTACCTGGCGGACGGCAGGCCGTCGACGCCGGCAGTCTCCGAGATGGCCACCTGGGCACGGGTTCTGGTGATGTCCGCCTCGCGTGCCCCGGCCGACGTCCTGGCGGTCGTCCGGTCCGGAGCGAGCGGCTACGTCACCAAGGACACCGGCAAGGAGACGCTGCTGGCGGTCCTCGCGACGGTCGCGGCGGGCGGGTTCTCGCTTTCGCCGCAGCTGGCGGACGTGCTGGCCGCCGCGCTCTCCGCGACACCGGCGGTACCCGACGACCCGTCGGACCTGCTGTCGCCGCGTGAACGCGAGGCGCTGGACCTGATCGCGGCCGGGTTCACCCACGCCCAGGCCGCCAGGCGCATGAACGTCACCAAGGCCACGGTCGACACCTACGTCGAGCGCATTCGCGTCAAGCTGCAGGCAGGCAACAAGGCGGAGCTGACCAGGATCGCCCTGGCGGCGCGCCGCACCTGAGACACACTGCGGGAAAAGGGCCAGGACAAGGGCCGGAACAAGGGCGAGGAACGGGACAGAGCGGACAATGTCCGATACGGGGGTGACGGCGGCCGGCCGGCTCGCGGCCTTATGGGTGCGCACCGCGGCGGGGACGGCCCTGGCGGTGTGCCCGCTCGTGTGGTGGCTCGCCGGTGCCGGTGTGCGGGGCGGCGCCGCCGCGGGCACGACTGCAGTCGCCTTCGCGTTGCCGACCGCGGTGGCGGCGCGCGCCGTTCGCAGGGCCGGACGGGGACTCGACCGGCAGACGGCGGCGGCGATCACTTGCGCCGAGGAGGCGGCACGCTCCCAGGAGCGCGACCGGCATCAGCGGATCCTGCACGACCGGGTCCTGCAGATCATGGAGATGCTGGCCCGCGGTGACCGTCGGTTCGACACGGGGGTGCGCGGCCAGGTCGCCGAGGAGGCGGCGTGGCTGCGCGACCTGGTGGAGACGGGCCGGGAGCGCGAACCGGGCAATCTGGTGGCCGAGTTGGAGACACTGGCCCGCGCCTTCGCCCTGCAGCATCTGCGGGTGGAGGTCAACACCGCCGGGCTCGCCGCCGCCGGCAATCCGCACGACCGGCTGCCGCGCTCCCACGTGTCGGCATTGGTCGAGGCGACCCGTGAAGCCCTCACCAACGTCGTCAAACACGCGGGAACGGATGTCGCCACCCTCCGCGTCAACCACGGGTCGCACGGCCTCGTGCTCACGATCGTCGACGCGGGACGCGGCTTCGACGGCGAACCGACGGCCGGCACCGGCCTGCGGCGGTCGATCATCGGCCGGCTCACCGAGGTCGGCGGTGCGGTGCTGATCGAGAGTGCCGCAGGTGAAGGAACCTCCGTGGAACTACGGCTTCCGATCCCCGAGTAGGCACCCATGGAATTCGTATTCGACAGCGGCGGACACAGGACCGAGTACGCCCTGACGATCACCGACCCGACCGCCGAGGTCGGCGACCTGGCGAAGGCGCTCGGGCAGCCGCCCGTGGCCCTGGTGATCGACGGACGTCTGGTGGCCGGCTCGGTCGGGCTGCCCGCCTCCGGGCTGGTGGCCGGGTCGGTCGTAGGCCCGGCCACCGCGGTCGCGCACAGCCGCCCCGAGCCGCCGGCACGTGAGGCCTGGGTGATCGCCGGTCCGGACGCCGGCGGTCGGTTGCCCCTCCGCCCGGGCGAGACGCCCGTCGGCCGGGACGCCGCCTGCGGTGTGCGGATCGATCACCCCGCGGTCTCCCGTCGCCACGGCGTGCTCACCGTAGCGGCGGCCGGGCCGGTCATGGTGGCGGACCAGGGTTCCCGTAACGGCATCGACGTCAACGGGACGTTGATCACGGAACCGACGCCGGTCGGTGAGCAGGACGTGATCGGTGTCGGCGGTGGCGCGGTGCTGCGCGTGGTGACCCCGCCGGAGGAACACCGACGGGCGAGCGTCGACACCGTCCACGGCGTGCGGCACGACTGGCGCGTACCGTTCCACCGCCATGCCCGCAGGACGCCGCCGGCACCCGTGCCGTTGCCGGTGCCCCAGGCGCCGGAGCGTCGGCAGCGCTCGCCGTTTCTGTACACGTCGCTTCTGGCACCGATCGGTCTGGCCGCCCTGACGGTGTGGCTCTTCCACGACGTGCGGTTCGCCGTGTTCGCCGCGCTGTCGCCGCTGGCGTACCTCGCCTCCGGGTTCGAGGAGCGGCTGCGCGGTCGGACCGGACGCCGCAGCGGGCATCGTGCCTACCTCGCCGCGCTGAAGCGCTTCGAGGTCGAGGTGGCACGGGAGCATCGGGCGGAACTCGCCCGCCGCAGGACCGCGGGGCTCGATCCGGCCGAGGTCGCGTTCCGCGCCGAAGCACCGGGCGCGTCCCTGTGGGAGCGGCGGGCGGGTTCCGAGGACTTCCTGAAGCTCGCGGTCGGCGTGGGTGACCAGCCCTGGCAGCCGCAGCTCGCCGAACCGCCCTCCGGCGCCCGGGAACTGCCCGCCGAAGTCGCCGAGGTGCTCGCCCGGTACGCGGAACTGCCGCGCGTCCCGGTGCACGTGGATCTCGGCGTGACCCGGGTGCTCGGGATCGACGGACACCGGGAGGCCGCGCTCGCGGCGGCCCGGGCGCTGCTGTTGCAGGCGGCGGTGGCGGCGGGCCCGGCCGACCTGGCGGTCGCGGTGTTCACCAACTCGGCCTGGTCGGCGCGGTGGGAGTGGACGAAGTGGCTGCCGCATCTGTTCGACCGGACCGAGGGCACGAGCCGGCTGATCGGGGTCGGCCGCGCAGCAGCGGACCGCCTCGCCGCCGATCTCCTGGCCCACCATCCGTTCCCCGAGGCCGAGCGCGGTGTGCTGCTGGTGGTCGTCGACGGCGCCGCCCTGCTGGAGGGCCGCAACTGCCCGTTGCGCGACCTGATCGGCGGCCGGGCCGGTGCCACCCGGGCCGTGGTGCTCGCCGATCCGCTGCCGGCGCTGTGCGAGGTGGTGCTGAGCGTGCGCGCCGGTGGCGCCGGGGAGCTGCGCCACGTGGCCACCGGCGAGCGACGCGGCAGCATGCTGACCGCCGGCGTCGGCGAGGCGCACGCACGCGCGACCGCCCGGGCGCTGGCCCGCTTCGAGGACCCCGAAATCGCGTTGGCCGGGGCCGGCCTGCCCGCGCGCACGCCTCTGCTGCCGCTGCTCGGCCTTCCGGACCTGACTGCCGGCGCTCTGCTGGACCGCTGGCAGGCAGCGGCGCGCACGCTGCGCGCAGGCACCGTGCTCGGTGTCACCGACGACGGACGGTACGAGATCGACCTGGACGACGACGGACCGCACGCGCTCATCGCGGGAACCACCGGCTCGGGCAAGAGCGAGTTGCTGCGCACCCTGGTCACCGGACTGGCCGTCGGGAACGACCCGGACCACCTGGTCTTCGTGCTCATCGACTACAAGGGCGGCGGCGGACTCGACAAGTGCGCCGACCTGCCGCACGTCGTCGGCATGGTCACGGATCTGGACGAGCAGTTGAGCATCAGGGCGATGCGCTGCCTGGAGGCGGAGCTGCGGCACCGCGAGCGGATGCTGCGGGCCGCCGGCGTGTCGGACTTCCGTACGTACCAACGGCTGCGGGACACCGGCCGTCCGGAGCTGGAACCCATGCCGCGCATGGTGGTGGTGATCGACGAGTTCGCGACGCTCGTCAAGACGCTGCCAGCCTTCGTCGACGCCCTGGTGGACGTGGCTCAGCGTGGCCGCGCGCTCGGCGTCCACCTGGTGATGGCCACGCAGCGGCCGGACGGTTCGGTCAGCGACGCCATCAAGGCCAACGTCAAGCTGCGGATCTCACTGCGGGTGGAGACCCCAGAGGACTCCCGCGCCGTCATCGACTCGCCCGCGGCGGCGGCGATCGGACCGCGGCAGTGGGGCCGGGCCTTCCGGCGGGTCTCCGGTGGCGAGGTGGAGGCCGTCCAGACGGCTCTGGCGACCACCGTCACCGCGACCGAGGCCGCAGGCGAGCGGCTCCGCGTCGCCCCATTCGTCTTCGCTCCCGGTATGCCAACCGCTCCGGGCACCGAAGAGTCACATGCCGAGACGGGCCCCACCGACTTGCGGCGCCTGGTCGATCTGGCCCGCGCGGCCGTCACGGCAGGCGGGTACGCGGCACCGCGCCGACCATGGCCCGATCCGCTGCCGCGGCACGTCCCGCTCGCCGGCCTGGACGTCGCCGAGGCCGGCCTGCAGACGCCCACCGCGGGCCTGCCGGCCCTTGTGCTCGCCGACGATCCGGACCGGCAGCGACAGGTACCACTGGGCTGGGACCCGGACGCCGGTAACCTCCTGGTCTTCGGCGCGGTCGGCTCGGGCACCACCACAGCCCTGGCGTCGCTGGTGCTGGCCTGGGCGCGCGTCCTGCCTCCTGAGCGCTTGCACCTGTACGTACTCGACCACGGCGCGGGCGACCTGGCCCCGCTGGCCCGGCTGCCGCACACCGGCGGCCATGTCCGCAGCTCCGACCGCGAGCGGCTGGTGCGGCTGGTCGGCCTGCTCGGCAAGGAACTGGAGCGACGCAAGGCCAGCGGCGGCGCGGACTTCCCGCGCTGGCTGGTGGCCGTCGACGGGCTCGGCGCACTGCTCACCGGGGCCGGGGACGACCTGCTGCTGGACGAGCTGATGGGGCGGCTCGGGCAGGTCTACGCCGATGGCCCGGCCGTCGGCATCGCTTTCGCCGGGACCGTCGACCGGGCCGGCGGCATACCGGGCAACTGGCTGAGCCGTACGGCGCAGAAGGTGCTCCTGCGGCTCGCCGACGTCTCGGACTACGGGCACTTCGGCGTGCCCGCGCGCGAGGTGCCCGAGGCGGCCCCCGGACGCGGCGTCGTCGTGGCGACGCGGCAGGTCGTGCAGGTCGCGGCACCGGGAGCGGACCTCGCCGAAGCCGCGGCCGCGGTACGCGCCACCTGGCCCGGGCCGCACCATGTTCCGGCCATCCAGGTGCTGCCGCAGACCGTGCCGCTGGCGGGACTGAAGGCGAGAGCGCGCGCCGACGCGCACCCGTGGACCATCCCCATCGGGGTCGCGCAGGAGAGCCTGGAGCCGGTTCACCTGACCGTGCACGAACACGACCACGTGCTCATCTGCGGTCCCCGCCGCTCCGGGCGAAGCACACTCCTGGCCAGCATCGCGCTCGGCCTGCGGGGTGCCGTGGACGCCCCTGTCTTCGCCTACGCGCCACGCGAGTCACCGGTCCGCCGGCTGCCGGCCCCGGTGCGACTCGCCTCCGACCTGACGGAACTCACCGCTCTGGTCCAGGAGAACGACCGGCCGCCTGTGGTGCTGATCGACGACGCGGACGCGTTCGACGACTTCAGCGGAGTGTTCCTTGCTCTGACGTCCCATCAGGACCCCGGGATCCACGTCATCGCCGCGGCCCGCAACGACGGCGAGGTGCGCAGCAGCATGCACTGGCTGACGTCGGTGCGGCGCAGCAGGTCGGGGGTGCTGCTGATGCCCGACTCGCTCGACGGTGACCTGCTGGGCGTCGGCCTGCCGCGCCGTCCCGCGCTCACCATGCGGCCCGGGCGCGGATATCTCGTCTCGGACGGCTCCTTCACCGCCGTCCAGGTCGCCGTGCCTGACGACTGACAGGCGGACAGGGTGTGTGGTGCCTCGCACCACACACCCTGTCCGGCATACGTCCGACGCCCTGCACGCTACTGCCGGCACCGCTCCTGCGCCTACCTTCGAGCCATCGACAACGGCGACCGGCACCGGACTTCGGGAGGCCGGCGACAGGAAGAGGGAGAGCGCCATGGCGGTTCAGGTTCTGGTCGGAGCGAACGCGCAGAGCGACGCGCAGCAGTTCCTCTCGGCGGTGCAGACCTTCACGCAGGAGGTCAACAAGGTTCGTTCGGCCGGGCAGAAGTTGGCGAGCTCCAGCGAGTGGCAGGGCAAGTCGGCGCAGAAGTTCGACGCCGACTTCCAGGCGTTCGCCAAGGCGGCCGCCCTGATGGAGCAGTCGCTGCAGAAGATGGCGACGGGCGCGAAGACGGTCATCACCAACATCGACAACACCGACGCGCAGGGTGCCGCGCAGATCGGCAGCTTCAGCGGCTGAAGCTGCCGACCGCGTGCCCTCGCCTCCCTCCGGGGAACGGCACGGAAGGAGGCGAGGACGACGGCTTGTCGGCAGCGAACATCGCGGACACGGGCCGCACGGCGGTGGAGCCGTTCCAACGTGCCCACGGCCTGCGCGTGGACGGCGTCGCCGGCATGAACACCTGGCACTCGCTGCGGGCGTGACTCAGCGGAACGGTGGTGCGAAATGGCAGAGAAGGTCCTGGTAGGCGCAAGCGCCCCGAACAGTGCGCGTGAGTTCGCCGCGGCGGTGTCGCGTTTCGAGGTAGCGGCGAAGAGTGTGGAGAGCCTGGCTGAGCGTCTGTCGTCCTCCGGCAGTTGGCAAGGCCAGACGGCGCAGCTCTTCGCCCGCGAGCGCCAACAGTTCACGCAACGGATGACCGCCATGCGGCAGGCGCTGTCCCGCATAGGACAGGCGGCACAGGCCGTCATCCAGGCGATCGAGGAGACGGACCGTCAGGGCACCGGGCAGATTCCCGATGCACCGGATGCCGCCGC
Organism: Streptomyces sp. NPDC031426; assembly: GCF_055581585.1. Classification (NCBI taxonomy): domain Bacteria; kingdom Bacillati; phylum Actinomycetota; class Actinomycetes; order Kitasatosporales; family Streptomycetaceae; genus Streptomyces; species Streptomyces sp. NPDC031426. Next base: position 62,869 of record NZ_JBVIJE010000003.1, on the reverse strand, counting down.
TGCCACCGATACCACCGCCGGGCCGCTGATCCAGACGGCGGCAGCTCTGCCGATGACAACCGACTCCGGCCCACGCGGTGACGACTCGCCTCTCCTCGGCGCACCCGGGTCGCCCACCCGGTTCGCGGGCGGCGGCTCCCTCTTCGACACCTCCTCCGCCAACAACGTCCCCCCTGACGACTTCCACCGCCGCATCGCCGAGATCGCGCATCAACGCGCGAACGACACATCAGACGATCCCAAAAACTACGACAACTGCACGAACTTCGTATCGGACGTGCTGGCCGCCGCAGGACTGCCGCAGACCACAGGGCCGGGCCACTCCGGCTTCCAGCCGCTCTCGGGTGACAACACGCCCAGCTACTGGTGGCATGACTCCTCCCCCTCTGCCCTGCCCTGGATGTCGGCCCACGAGAGGTCGCAGAGCTGGATGTTCGCGCCGGACCTGTTCCGGTACCTCACGCAAACCGTGCACGCCCAGGAGATTCCGGTGTCCCAGGCCAGGCCCGGCGACGTCATCTTCTGGCAGAAGCCGGATGGCACCTTCCACCATGCAGCGGTGATCACCGGTGTCGCCGACGGCGATCTCCTCTACACCCAGCACAGCGGCGCCCGTGACGACTGGAGCCTGCAGCGCGGGGAGACCGACTTCACCCGGCAGCCCGGCGTCGGACCACAGGTTCTGCACATCCTGCGGGTGCCGACGCCATCGCGCATCGCACCGCAACACGACGACCCCTGGCACCCGCTGGAGGGAGAGTGAGAGGTCGCCTCGCCGGTCTCGATGGAAGAGGCCGCGATGCGATTTCTGGCCAGGACATGGCCAGAACGGCCACTGCAAACGCGGAGGACTAAGGTGTACCGGTGATCTTCAAGAGGAAGCAGAAGACCTCGGATCTCGACACCGTCATATCCGAGCTGGAGCAGGCCGTTGACGCTCGCGACGGTGCCCGCACCGAACGTGCCTTCACCGCCGCGCTGAAGAGCCTGCGGCAGGCGACGGACATTGAACTCGTCCTGGCGGGACCCCGGTTGGCCGCACTGCTCCCCTCCTTCCCGCCCACCGGCCCGCGCCCGCTCCTGGCTTCGGCGGCCGGCTTCTGTGTCGAGAGCGGCGCCGATGCGGCGGCCTGCGCGGAGCCAGTCCTCGGCGGAGTCCACCGGGACCTGCTCGACGCCCTGGAGTTCGCCCGCCGTTGGACCGCTGTCGGCGGAGCCGAGGACGAACTGCCGGAGCCCGACGGGAAGATCATCGATGATGCGCTGCTGGCCCGCTTGGGCGACGACGCTCACGAGGCCACGCGGTTGGCGCTGGCCTGGTGCTCGGTCGAGGAATGGCAGCCGCCCGCGCTGGCCGTACTGTGCCGCAGCGCAGACGTACGCCATCTGCACGCATCCACGCTCCTCCCCACCTGCCGCGAGCTGGCGGCCCTGGAGCGGCATGACCTCAAGTGCCTGACCTACGCACTGGCAGTCCTGGACGACGAGCCCTTGATGGTGCTGCACCGGCCCACCGGGAGCGGGTTCGAGGTGCGCATCAGCGGCATCGGGGACAACTTCCAGTTGCACACGCTGCTCGCGCACGTGCTCGTCGGTGGCGGCCACGTGCCCGGCACCGCCCCTTCGGCTGAGAGCGTCCGCCTGGCCACGGACCCCGAGCCCGCCGGAGGACGCACCGAGGCCGTCGCGACCGGGGCCTTCGAACTCCTCGCCCCTGACGGGAAGCGGATCTGGAACGAGGGGCTGCCCGCCGACATCCCCGTGGTGGAGGGATACCGCCTGCTCGTGCTGGACGAACCGCTCTACCGGCGCAGTTGGAACGCCGACCGGTTCTTTCCCCATCTCCCGGGTACGGCCAAGCTGACCCGCATCCTGTCCGACGACGAGGCGCGAACCTGGCTCGCCCGCACCTCGTCCGCCGAGGGGACCCGACAGGCTCCCCGACCCGGTGGACCCGGCCGGCACCGCGAGGTGGTCAGAAGTCGGAACCCGGACCTGGTCCCCTGTCGAACACGGAGTGCGCCGGGGCCCTGCCGGAACGGCATGGCGCCGAAGACTCGCGGACCCGGCCGAAGCGTTGCGCGAGGCCAGGGTCAGCCCTGGACCCAGCGGCCGTCATCCCAGTAATGGACGCCGCCGTCTCAGCGGTATGCGTACCCGCCGTGGCCGCGCGCCCAGTCCACCTGGCCGAGAACCCAACGGCGGCGACCATCGTCCTCACGGACCCACGACCCACCACGACCGTCGACCTGCACCAGGTGCGCGTACCCGCCGTGATCGCGCGCCCAGTCCACCTGGCCGAGAACCCAACGGCGGCGACCATCGTCCTCACGGACCCGCGACCCACCACGACCGTCAACCTGCACCAAGTGTGCGTACCCGCCGTGATCGCGCGCCCAGTCCACCTGGCCGAGAACCCAACGGCGGCGACCATCGTCCTCACGGACCCGCGACCCACCACGACCGTC
>NZ_JBVIJE010000003.1:0-60305 GCF_055581585.1 Streptomyces sp. NPDC031426 | reverse complement strand
GTCAACCTGCACCAGGTGCGCGTACCCGCCGTGGTCGCGGGCCCACTCGACCTGGCCGAGAACCCAGCGCCGACGCCCGTCGTCGTGGCGGACCCAGCGACCGTGCCCATGAACTTCGTAGGGCACTCGATCGTTGTTCCGACCCTCGTCGTGGGCTCCGGGCAGCCGCTCAGACGGCAGGACGACCACATCCCGGTCACCGGCCGGGACAGTGGCCGCCGAGGCGGCGCCCCCCGTGGCGAGGAGTCCCGTCGCTGCGACCGCCACGGAAGCGGCCGCCATGGCGGCCCGGCGTGCAATGCCCATCCCCATGATCTTTCCTCCTTGTTGCCCCATGACCTGCACGAGCAGATCGCGATGGCTTGCCCCGTATCAGGCACTGGCGACAGTAACCGACAGTTGGTTGAATGGTGAACTATCTCCGGAGTGAGGTACGCCATGTGCAGAGGCTTAACGGTGCGGTGGGCCGTCGACGCCGGCCACCACGGTGGCCATCCACCGGCACCCGGACCTGGATCTTCCCGGGGCGGTCGGCGACCGGCCTGACCGCGGCTGCCGTCCTGCCGCCCGTCGGCGTCCTCAGGTACGGCCGGCACCGGGGTGAACGCTTCCCGGGCCCGTACCGCACGGCGAACACGAGGTGACGGGCGCCGACCCGACCCGGCGGCGCGTCTTCCGCGGCCCACGAGTCCAGGTGCAGGCCGTACAGGTCGGAAAAGGACGAGCCGGCCGGGTGGACGTCGGCACCGGCCGACAAAGCGCGAGGCCAGGGCAGCCCCGCGCCATGGAGCCTCCCTGGCCGACTTCCGTCAGCGGGGAGGGGCCGCTCTGCCCGCATCCGCCCACCCGATCTCGCACCTCCGCAGCCAGTCAGTCACCGGGGCGGAGGCTGGCTTCTTCGAGGTCGAGTTCGTGCTGGATCCGGCGCCGGGTGCCATTGCTGATCTTGTTCGCCTCGTAGAGGCGCTGGAGTTCGGCCGCCTCGATGGCGATGAGTGTCCGGCGGATCTCGCGGTAGGCGTCGGCAGGACGGGCGTCCGGGTCGCTGTAGTGGGCGTCTTCGACCTGGTGGATGCGCGCTTCCAGATGACGACGGGCCTGTTTCAGGGCGGCCTCGGCGGCGGCACCCAGATCGGCCAGCTGATCCAGATCGCCCAGCAGTTTGAGCTCGTCGAGCGCGGCGCGGGCGATGCGCCGACGGGTCTGGGCCTCCTCGCGGGCGGTGTGCTCCGGTTCCAGAGCGATGCCGGAGCGGCGTACGACAGGAGCCAGGGTGAAGCCCTGGAAGACGAGAGTGAGCGCGACGGTCCCGGTGGTGAGCGTGAGAATGAGCGCCCGGTGCGGCAGCGGCGCCCCTGTGTGGGTGACCAGGGGGATGGCGAGCGCGGCTGCCAGCGGCATGACGCCTCGGGTGCCAGCCCAGGACAGGACGGCCGGAACGCGCCAGGAGAGGCGGTCGTCGCTCTCCCTGTGCCGGTGGTGGATCAGGGCGGACAGCGGGAAGATCCACAGCAGACGGATCGCCAGCAGAGTGAAGGCGATCACCGGCACCCACAGCGGCCAGCCGTGCTCGTCGCGCGCGAGATGGCGGACGGCCCAAGGAAGCTCGAGGCCGATCAGGGCGAAGACGACACTCTCCAGCAGGAAGGCCACGGTGTCGTAGACGGCGTGGACCTGGAGGCGGACGGGGGCGTCGCCGAGCTTGTGGCCGGTGCTGCCGAGGACGACCCCGGCCACGATGACGGCGGTCACGCCGGAGGTGTGCGACTGCTCCGCGATGACGTAGGAGGCGTAGGGAGTGACCAACGCGATGACGGTCTCCAGCATGGGGTCGTCGGTCCGTCTGCGGATCAGCGTCTCCACCGCTGCGACCGCCGCCCCGATGAGCGCTCCTCCGCCTGCGAGGATCAGGAACTGCAGGGCGGTTCCGGGCACGCTGATGGCGCTGCCGGACACCACGGTGGCCACGGCGACCTTGTACAGGACCAGTGAGGTGGCATCGTTGAACAGGCTTTCCGCCTGCACCATGGCCTGCACACGCGGTGGGAGTGACAGGCGCCGGCCGAGCGCGGTCACGGCCACGGGATCGGTGCTGGCCAGGACGGAGCCGAGGATGAACGCGGTGGCGGCGGTGAGCGGCGTGATCGCATGGGCGACGTATGCGACGGCGAGCGCCGAGGCGAGGACCAGACCGAAGACCAGGGCCGTCACGGGCCGCCACACGGTCCGCAGGTCGCGGACGGAGATTTCCCCGGCCGAGGCGTAGAGCAGCGGCGGCAGCACCAGCACGCTGATCACATGAGGCGGCAGGCGCACCTCGGGGACCCAGGGCATCAGCCCCACGACCACACCCACCACCACGAGGAGCGAGGGGGCGGGCAAACTCCAGCGCCGGGCACCGGTTGCCACCGCTGTGGCCAGGACCACCAGCAGCAGGACGACGATCAGGCCGGTCATGGAGCGTCCCCGGTGGGTTACGGCTTGTTACCCCCCTCTGACCAGGTGCTTTGACCAACGTAACCGACGTACGGCGGTGCCGCAGCCGACGGGGAGGGACCGTCCGGTCTCCGGCGCCTTGTCCGAGCCCGGAGGTGTTACCGGCGGTCCCGACCGGCGATCCGGTGCAGGGTGAGCGCGGCGCCGAAGAGTTGCACCCCGCGGGCGGTGTGCGGGTCGACGCCGGTCAACTCGGTGACACGAGCCAGGCGGTTGTCGACCGTGTTGGGGTGCACGTCAAGCGCCTGAGCCGTACGGCGCCGGTCGAAGTCGCAGTCGAGGAAGGCGGCCACGGTCGCGGTCAGGCCGGGTTGGCTGTCCAGCGGTTCCAGGAGGGCGGCCAGTTCGGGTGCGCTGTCCGTGGCTCCCGCCACGTGGTAGTCGAGCAGCACGTCCCGCAACCGGTGCACGCCGGGCTGGTCCGCGACGGCTGCGATACGGCGTGCCCGTTCGGCCGCTGCAGGAACCTCCTTGGGGGTGCCCGCCGTCGCGGCGCCCACGATCGGCGCCGTCGGAAGACGGGAGGAGAGTCGGCCGGCGACGGCGTCGAGTGCGGTCCGGGACGGCAACAGGACGCAGCCGCCGCATTCGTCCGGCAGGCTGAGCACGCGGCCCTCGGCCAGCGGGGCGAGCCGGGCGAGCGCCCGACGCAGCAGTCTGCGTGCCGCCAGCGGTGTGGCGGGTTCGGGGGTCCGCACACTGAGCACGAGGTAGCCGGATTCCAGGGACAGTCCGTGACGGGCGGCCACCTCCTCGGGCTCGTCGCCACGGATCAGTGCCCGGGCCAGTTCCCGTGCCGCCCCCTGCTGGCCGGCGAGGCCCGCAAGGTACGCCTCTGTGACGTTCTCGACGGTGGCCTGGAGCGCGCTGAGCTGCATCCGGGTCAACGACTGCAGTGCCGCTTCCTCGCCCGGACGGGCCAGCTCGCTCAGCGCGTCCAGCAGCACCTCGGCACCGACGTGGTATCCCCTGAGCAACTGCACCAGGGGCAGGCCCTCCTCGGCGCGTTCGGCGGCGCGTTCCCGGAACACCACGATGTCGGTGTCCGGCAGGCCTCGCACATGGCGGAGAAACCCACGGATCGCGCGGCGGGCCGTCGCCGCGATCTCCACATCCCGCATCTCGCCGGGCAGGAGATCGAAGCCGGGCACCTCGGCCCGCTGACGTTCCACGATGGCCCTGGCCAGCTGGTTGACCCGCGGTTCAAGGCGCACGGCCAGCCGGATCGCGCCCTCTCGCGCCATGTCTGGTTGTGACATGTCACAACTGTAGGCAGCGGTCAGTGGCCCGGCGGCCGATTGTTCCGGTCATGCGTTCACGGTGGCATGGGCACCATGAGCTTCTCCCTCACCGACTACGCAGACCGGGTCTGGCAAGGCGCCGTCGACGACAGCATCGTCCATACCGGACAGGCGGGCTCCGGCGTCATCGAGGTGGTCGACGGCGTCGGCTGGCACCCCGCCTTCGGCAACGTCATCACCTTCCGCACGGACAGCGAGATCATCCTGTTCGACACCGGCAACCCACTGGCCGCCGGCCGGCTCCACCAGGCCGTCCGTGCCTGGAGCCGGCTCCCGGTGACCACCGCCGTCTTCTCGCACGGTCACATCGACCATGTCTTCGGGATGGGTCCCTTCGATGCGGAGAAGGCGCCACGCCCGACCGTGCTCGCCCACGAAAAGGTCGGGGAGAGGTTCGACCGCTACGTACTGACGAATGGTTACAACACGGTCATCAACCAACGACAGTTCCAGGTACCGGATTTGACCTGGCCGACCCAGTACCGCAGGCTCGACCTGACCTACCGGGAGGCGCTCACCCTGACGCGTGGTGAGCTGACCTTCGAACTCTTCCACGTAAAGGGCGAGACCGACGACGCGACCGTCGCCTGGATCCCCGAACACCGCATCCTGTGCCCCGGCGACATGTTCATCTGGCTGACCCCCAACTGCGGCAACCCCCAGAAGGTTCAGCGCTATCCACGCGAGTGGGCGCTCGCGCTGCGCCGCATGGCGGCCCTGGGCGCGGAGATCATGCTGCCCTCGCACGGAGCACCGGTCTTCGGCGCCGACCGGATCCACCTGGCCCTCACCGAGACCGCCGAATGGCTGGAGAGCCTGGTCCAGCAGACGTTGGACGGACTCAACTCCGGTGCCCGGCTGGACGACCTGATCCACTCCGTACGCCCGCCCGCCCATCTGGCCGACCGCGTCTACCTGCAAGCCAAGTATGACGAGCCGGAGTTCATCGTGCGCAATCTGTGGCGGCGCTATGCCGGCTGGTACGACGGCAACCCTGCGCACCTCAAACCGGCTCGCGAGGGCCGACTCGCCACCGCGTTGGCGGACCTCGCGGGCGGTGCCCACGCCCTGTCGGACGCGGCCCGACGCCACGCCGACGCGGGCGAGCTGAGGATCGCCGGCCACCTCGCGGAGTTCGCGGTACAGGCCGCCCCCGACGACGCCACGGTGCACGCCGCACGCGCTGACATCAACGAGGCGCGTGCCGAGGCCGAGTCCTCCCTGATGGCCCAGGGCATCTTCACCTGGGCCGCCGCCGAGTCACGACAACGGTGCGGTGGCAAGCCCTGACCCGTGCATCGCCGAAGGCAGGCAGCACCATCGCATGGCATGGGCACCGCAACTCAACGGAGGCGCGGACGCTGACGTCCCCAGCACCACCGCCCGTGGATCGCGCGCCATCAGCACTCCCCCGCGCACGACTTCTCCAGACCTAAGGAGCTCACCCATGCCCTCCGCTCGCGCGACAGTCCGTTCACGGCGCCGCAAGGCCGGTGGCCTCGCCGCCGCCATACTGCTCGGCCTGGCTTCGCCGTGGGCCTGGACGACGCCCGGACACGCCGCCGAAGACAAGCCGGCAGCAGACACATCCGCGTTCAACAGTGTTCCCCTGGACCAGATCTCCGTATCCGGGCTGCACAACGCCTACGACAAGAGCAAGTCCAAGTCGATCACCACGGGCCTGGACCTCGGAGCGCACCTGCTGGAGATCGACACCTACAGCACGTACGGCAATCCCGGCGGATGGGTCGTCAGCCATTCCGATCCCCTGGTCAACGACAACAACTGCACCTACACCACCGGATCAGGCGTCTTCAGGACCACATGGCGGAACGGCAGCCTGAGAACCTGCCTCGACGATCTCAAGGCCTGGAGTGACGCGCACCCCGGTCACGACCCCGTCTACATCAAACTCGAACTCAAATGGGGCTTCCGCTCCAACGCGGGAATGGGACCGGACCAACTGGACCGGCTGCTGGCCGAACACCTCGGTTCCGAGAACCTCTTCACCCCCGCGGACATGCTCGGAACCACCTACCCGACGCTCGACGCCGCGGCGAGGGCCGGAGCCTGGCCCACCTGGAACCGGCTCCGCGGAAAGTTCATCGTCTTTCCGATCACCGGCACCATAGAGAACAAGCTCGCGGGCTACGACCTGGACCATCTGTCCACCGAACAGGAATACGCCCAGCACCTGGCCGACCTCTCGGCAGCCGGTCGGCTCGAACAGGCCTCGATGTGGCCCGCCATGACCAGACCAAGCCCCGACGGCGACCCCCGCCTCGTCTACGACGCCGCCCTGCGTCCCTGGTTCGTCATCTTCGACACCCAAGCCACCCACTGGCTGAACGACGGTTACCCCATGTCGTGGTACTGCCGCAGCCACTACCTCACCGTCGAAGGGGCAGCCGAAAGCGTCGTCCCCGCACTGGACGACACCGACCCCGACCCCACCGCCGCAGCCCAACGTGTCCGGTACCTCGCCCAGCAAGGCCATTCCAGCGCCACCACCTTCGACTGGATGCACGCACCCGGCGCATTCACCCTCTGGTCCCGCGACTGCTGACAGGAGGCAAGCGAGGAGAGGCGGATATCGATGATCTTCGATCAGGAGCATGACGGGGCAGCAGATGCCGAGTGGAGTGAGACAAGCCGTCGCAACGCCCGCTCCGTACACACCACCGTCGGATGGATCTTCTGGGATCCGGGGGCCGTGGCGCGGTTCGAGGCCCATGGCCTCCCAGGGCCACTCGGCTACATCGCTTCCCGTGGCGCGCCACTCGCGCCTGCCGGGGTCGAGGCACTGACCGCCGCGTTCGGCACCATCGGTTCGGTCGGCATCACCGTCACCTTCGGCCTTTTGAAGGGGGACGCAGCCGCGTTCCGCGAGTTCTGGCGTCTGCGGGACGAGGCCGTCGACGAAGGCCTGCGCCGCTACGCGCCCGGCATCGTCGACCCGCTGGTGGAGATGGGGCCGACCCTGTGGTCCGCGGTCGACCGCCTCCCGAGGCTGGGTCGCGTGCTGTTCGCCGCGACCGCGTCCATGCCTCGTCCACAGAACCCGTTGCTGTCGGGCTGGCACGCTGTGAACGCGATCCGCGAATGGCGGGGGGACTCGCATTGGGCCCTGATGGCCTCGGCCGGTCTGACGTCCTCGGAGGCATCGATCGTGCACAACGAATGGCTGGGCTACAAGGACGACTGGCTGAGCAGATCCCGGGGTCAAACCGAGGAGGAGATCAACCATGGCTGGGACATGCTGTCGCGGAAGGGACTCGCAGCAGAGCGCAGGCTCCTTCCCGCCGGTCTGCGGCTGCGTCAGCATCTGGAGGACCTCACCGACGAGCTGACGGCCCTGCCGTGGCGACTGCTCGGCATGGAATTCTCGACGGAGTTCGCGGAGCGCCTCGAACCCCCTTGTGAACTGCTGCTCGCACGCGTGGATGAAACCGCGGGACCGAACTACCAGCCCGCTTCGCGAGTGCGGGACCGATACCGGGACCGTGGTATTTGCCACAATTCCCTCCCTTCAAGACGGATGAATGCATAAAGGTGGCTCTCTGAGCCCGGTTGCACTCCTCCGTAACCAGCTCAGGGATTCACGATCAGTGGCATGGGAGAAGCGTTTGATCACGGCACCTAAGCGACGCACCGCGCTGATGGCTACCGCCGGCGTACTCGGCGGGGTACTCGCACTCACGGCCCTCGGCGGGACCAGCAACGCTGCCACCAGCGGAAACGGCGCCGGGGATCACCCGAAACCGCAGGCGCGGGCAGGTCAGGCGGGCGCCCAGGACGCTTCCGACGCCCGGATAGAGATCACTCCCGGGCAAGGTGCCCACAACATCGGGATCAACAGCCCCGTCGAAGTCGCTGTCAGCAACGGCAAGCTCACCAAGGTGACCATGACCGCCGTCGCGACCGGTACCGAGATTCCGGGCACCCTGGCCGCGGACGGCACGTCCTGGAAGCCGAACGGCCGACTGGAGCGTGCCACCAGATACCAGGTCGCCGCGGAGGCCGAGGACGCCAGGGGCCGCCCCGTCACCGGGAACGCCACGATCGCCACGGTCTCCCCGGCCAACGACTTCCTCGGGCACCTCTCCCCCGAAGCCGGCTCGACCGTTGGTGTGGGCATGCCGGTGACGGTCGGCTTCGACAAGGCGATCAGCGACAAGGCCGCCGTACAGTCGGAGATCCGCGTCAGCTCCAGCAGCGGGCAGCGGGTCGTCGGCCACTGGCTCAACGACGACCGCCTGGACTTCCGCCCCGAGAACTACTGGAAGCCCGGCTCCACCGTCACCGTCAGGCTGACCCACCACGGCATCCGGAAGACGGTCACGTTCAAGATCGGCCGGAGCCAGATCAGCACCGTCGACGCCAGGACGAAGCAGATGACCGTCGTGCGGGACGGCAAGACGATCAGGACCGTCCCGATCTCGTCCGGCAGCCCCGAGCACCCGACGTACAACGGTCAGATGGTCATCTCCGAGAAGTACCGGCAGATCCGTATGAACGGTGCGAGCGTCGGCCTCAAGAAGAAGGACGGCAAGCCCGCGTACGACATCAAGGACGTACCGCACGCCATGCGCCTGACCGACTCGGGCACGTTCATCCACGGCAACTACTGGGGTGCCGACTCGGTCTTCGGCAAGGTCAACACCAGCCACGGCTGCGTGGGCCTGAAAGACGTCCAGGGTGGCGGCGACGGCAAGCAGCCCGCCGCGTGGTTCTTCGACAACTCGATGATCGGAGACGTCGTGATCGTCAAGAACTCCGCGGACAAGACCACCTTGGCCCCGGACAACGGCCTCAGCGACTGGAACATGCCGTGGACCGAGTGGGTCTCGGGCAGCACGGCCCACTGACACCACATTCACTCCACGCATACACCTGAATCCCTTCAGCCAGGCGGCGGCCGACACCATGTCGGCCGCCGCCTGCGGCGTCAAGGCGCTCGAACGGCTGAACCATCGAGGCGGTCCGGACGCCGGTGACGGGACACCGAACGAACTCAGAACCAGCTCACCGGCCGGCCACCGTCGCCTGACGCGCGGCCGGGGCCGCTCCATGGCTGCCGTTGGTGCTGAGCGCGCGCAGGATCTCCTCGACGCTTTGCTTGGCGTCGCCGAAGAGCATGCTGCTGTTCTCGCGGAAGAACAGCGGGTTCTGCACGCCCGCGTAGCCGGAGGCCATGGAGCGTTTGAAGACGATGACCTGCTCCGCCTCCCAGACCCGCAGCACCGGCATGCCGGCGATCGGGCTGCCCGGGTCCTCGGTCGCGGCCGGGTTGACGGTGTCGTTGGCGCCGATGACCAGCACGACCGAGGTGTCGGCGAAGTCGTCGTTGATCTCGTCCATCTCCAGGACGATGTCGTACGGCACCTTCGCCTCGGCCAGCAGCACGTTCATGTGCCCGGGCAGGCGCCCGGCGACGGGGTGGACGCCGAAGCGGACCTCGACGCCCCGCTCGCGCAACCGGCGCGTCAGCTCCGCGACCGGGTGCTGGGCCTGGGCCACGGCCATGCCGTAGCCGGGGGTGATGATCACCGAGCGGGCCTGCGCGAGCATCTCGGCCGTCTCCACGGCCCGCACCTCGCGGTGCTCGCCCTGCTCCTCGCCCCCGCCAGTGGGGGCTTCGATGCCGAAACCGCCCGCGATGACGGAGATGAAGGACCGGTTCATCGCCTTGCACATGATGTAGGACAGGTAAGCGCCGGAGGAACCCACGAGCGCGCCCGTGACGATGAGCAGGTTGTTGTCGAGCAGGAAGCCGGCCGCGGCCGCCGCCCAGCCCGAGTAGCTGTTCAGCATGGAGACGACGACGGGCATGTCGCCGCCGCCGATCGAGGCGACCAGGTGCCAGCCGAGGGCCAGCGCCAGCGCGGTGACCGCGATCATCAGTGGCAGGTCCGGGCTGATCGTGAACCAGACGGTCAGCGCGACGAAAGCGCCGAGCGCGCCGAGGTTCAGCGCGTTCTTGCCCGGCAGCACCAGCGGACGGGACTCGATGCGCGCCGAGAGCTTCAGGAACGCGACGATCGAGCCGGTGAAGGTGACCGCGCCGATGAAGATGCCGATGAACACCTCGGCATGGTGGATGCCCAGCAGGTCGGCGCCGATCCGGGTCTGCGCCGTGCCGTGCGCCTCCACCTCCAGGTAGCTGTTCCAGCCCACCAGCACCGCGGCAAGGCCGACGAAGCTGTGCAGCACCGCGATCAGTTCCGGCATCTGCGTCATCTCGACGCGTCGCGACCGCCACAGGCCGATCGCCGCGCCGAGCGCCATGGCCAGCACGATCAGGGCCACCGCCCCGGCGGTGATGCTCTGCGCCGCCACCACGACCGTGGCGACCAGTGCGAGGACCATTCCGGCGATGCCGTAGACGACGCCGGCGCGGGAGGTGCGGTGCTGGGACAGGCCGGCCAGGCTGAGGATGAACAACAGGGCGGCGACCAGGTCGGCAGCGTGGGAGGCCGTCTGTGAGGTCATCTCGGCTCAGCCTTTCGAGAACATGGACAGCATGCGGCGGGTCACGGCGAAGCCTCCGAAGACGTTCACGCTCGTCAGCAGGATCGCCACGAAGGACAACACGGTGACGATCCGGTTCTCGTGCCCGATCTGCAGCAGGGCGCCGATCACGACGATCCCGGAGATCGCGTTGGTCACCGACATCAGCGGCGTGTGCAGCGCGTGGTGCACCTTGCCGATGACGTAGTAGCCGATCACCACCGCCAGGGCGAACACCGTGAAATTTCCCGCGAGTTGGGCGGGGGCGAAGGCGACCAGCAGGAACATGGCGAGCATGCCGAGCCCGATCAGGCCGAAGCGTCCCGCAGGCGTCAGCCTCGGCTGCTTCGGCTCGGGGTCGGCAAGCGTGCTCTCCGGCTGTGCGGCGGGCGCGGCCGAGACCGCCACGGGCGGGGGCGGCCAGGTGACATCGCCGTCGCGCACCACGGTCACCGCCCGCTGTACGACGTCGTCGAAGTCGATCGCCAGCCGCCCGTCCTTGCCGGGGGTGAGCAGCTTCAGCAGGTTCACCAGGTTGGTGCCGAACAGCTGCGAGGCCTGGGCGGGCAGCCGGGAGGCCAGGTCGGTGTAGCCGACGATGGTGACGCCGTTGTCGGTGACGACCGCACGCCCGGGCACGGTGCCCTCGACGTTGCCGCCCTGGGCGGCGGCCATGTCCACGATGACGCTGCCCGGCTTCATGACCGCCACGTCCCGGGCCGTCAGCAGGCGCGGCGCCGGCCGGCCCGGGATCAGCGCGGTGGTGATCACGATGTCCACCTCCGCTGCCTGCTCGTGGTAGAGCTCGGCGGCGGCACGGTCGTAGTCGGCCGAGGTCGCCTTGGCGTAGCCGTCGGTGCTCGCCTCCTGGGCGACGTGCACCGGGAGGTACTCGCCGCCCAGCGACTTCACCTGATCCGCGACCTCGGGCCGCGGGTCGGTCGCCCGCACGATCGCGCCGAGGCTCGACGCCGCACCGATCGCCGCCAGACCGGCCACGCCCGCGCCGGCGACCAGCACCTTCGCCGGTGGCACCTTGCCCGCCGCGGTGACCTGGCCGGTGAAGAACCGGCCGAAGACGTGCGCGGCCTCGATCACCGCACGGTACCCGGCGATGTTCGCCATCGACGACAGAACGTCCATCGACTGAGCGCGCGAGATGCGCGGCACCGCATCCAGCGCCAGAGCGGTCACCCCGGCATCGGCGAGTGTCCGAAGCAATTCGGGCCCTTGTGCCGGCGCCAGCAGGGCGACCACTGTCGTGCCCTGCCGGAGCCGGGTGATCTCCGCGTCGGAGGGGGAGTTCACCTTCAGGACGACATCCGCGTCCCAGGCCTCGCCGATCTCCGCGCCGGCATCGAGGTAGGCCTGGTCACTGAAGCCGGACGCCGCGCCGGCCTCGGACTCCACCACGACCTCGTAGCCGAGAGCCAGCAGCTGACGTACGGTCGCCGGCGTCGCCGCGACACGCGTCTCACCGGAGACAGACTCGGCCACCACGCCGACGCGCTGGGGTGGGTGGTGCGCAGGTTCTTGTGCAGACATTTCTCGTGTTCTCTCCTGGGAGGAGGGTTTGACGGGCTATCCGCGATCAAAGGGCGTCCACAGGGTTCGTCCTCGTGGACGCCGGTCGTGGGAACCTACCCGTCGGGGTCGCCCGTGCCTACGGTCATGGCCGTGGTGTGTTTCACTCGGCGGTCGCTGCGCCGCCGTTCGCCCGCAGCGTACGCAGGAGGTACTCGGTGACTCGGCCCACCCAGTCACGCACGAACGGGGCACGGCATCCGAGGGGATTCGACGACACGGTCGTGATCGCGTACGGGCGACTGCGGTCACCAGGCCCTTCCGGCCGGCCGGGCGGCGTGCGGCGGGGACGCCGATGCGCTTGACCGGGGGTCGCCGGCCTCGTGGCGCGGGCGCTCGTCCGGAGCGCGGTCGGCTGCCTCGGCCGCCGCGCCGAAGAAGTCACCGCCCTTGCGCTTGGAGTCGTCCGTGCCCCACGCGCGGTCCCCGCCTGCCGGCACCTTCCGAAGATGCGGGATGTGCTTGGCGCAGTGGATGTACGCCTCCTCCACCGTGACCTCCACCCACAGCCGGGCCCGGCGGCCGGGCGCGGGATCGACCGGCAGGCCCGGGCGTTCGCGGCGCATCTCTTCGTCGGAGAGGACACGGGCCCTGCCATTGACGTGCAGGCCGATCCGGTCCCGAAGGAAGTCGATCATGAGAATGCCGACGTGTGGATTCTCCTGGATGTTGCCGAGGCTGGCGAGGACGCCGTTGCCGCGGTACTCGGGGTAGGCCAGCGTCCTGTCGTCGAAGACCTGGACGAAGCCGGGAGGACCGGCCCGGAAGGTGTTGTCGCACTCCCCGTGGCGGTCGGAGGTGGCAAGGAAGAACATCTCCTGACGCGCCGCGAACTCCCGCATCCGCGGATTGAGCCGGTCGAGCACCTGCTCGTCGTAGAACCTGTCGGCACGTTCCGTGGTGCCCATGCGCTCCTGGAGCCCGTGCTCGCCGTCACTGCCGGGGCGGTCGGGGTGGGAGGAGCGCCGGACGCGGCGGGCGTCTGGTACGTGGAGCCGCTGGTGCTGGATCGGAGCGCCGTCGCCGTCACGGACCGGGCCGGCGCCGTAGGCCCCGGACGGGGCGGCCCTTTCGCCGTCCTGCCCGGCCCGCGGCTGCCCGGTGTCCACGTCCGGGCGCCCCGCAGCCCTCCCCTCGGGACCTGACTCCGTCCCATCACGCCGCCCCGGGACAGGTTGCGGGACAGGCTCTCGGCCCGGGTCCTCGTTCCGGTCCCGGCCGGGGTGCCCGTCCAGGTTCAGGTGACCGTCCACGTTCCTCTGTGTCTCCTTCAGGCGCTGCTGCCGCGGCCGGGCGTGGCCGCGACCAGTCATACGACGGAGTCGTGCTGTGACCGCCGGGAGGGACACCGATCCGCGCAAGGGCGCCGGCGCCGCCGTGCGTCGGGGCCGAGGGTCCGGAGGGACAGCGTCACGGCGATGCCACGGACCGAACCGTCCCACACCACCGGGCAGTTCACCGTCCGTCCCCCTCGCCCCGCCAGCGGCCCCGCCTACGCCATGGCCGCCCACGACGGCCGGTGTGGGAGTCGAGGCCCCGGTTCACCCGGTTTGCAGCCTGTCGCTCCATGCCACCTCCGCAGGCAGACAGCCGGAATTCCGAGTCACCTGGGCCGAGTTTCCACCCCGGGCTGACACATGCTCACGTTCAACAGGACACGACCGCCTGGCCGAGCCGGTCTCAGACCATACCCGGCGGGGATGGATGCACAAGGGGCCGCTCCCCGGCGCATCCGCAAACCCCCGGTTCATGCCGCACTGTCCGCAGCCGGGAAGATCACGGTTCCCTGCGGTCGGTCACCAATCGCCGCAATCGCCGTACCGGAGGCCGGGGAGAACTGCTCGGGTGCTGCCGGTCCGTCCCCCAGGCCGGGGTGAACCCGGCGCTTGCTTCCGTCCGGACGACCAGCCTCGGCACACGCCGGCTCCCTCACGGACCGCGCCCGACAGGTCGCCGTGAGTGAGGAGTGACCGCGAGGACAGGGGGCGGCACCCTGGAGGAAGAGGTGTGACGGCGGGAGAGGAGGCGTGATGCGAACCAGCGACGAGATCTATCACCGGGTCCGCTGGGACCCGCGGTTCGCCCCGGCCCGGTTCGTGCTGGGGATCAGCCAGCGCGGGGGTGCCTGCAAACGCATCGCGCTGCCTTCCTTCGTGCCCGGGGGCGACATCCCATGGCACCGGGTGATGTTCATCGAGGCGGACGGCGAGGTGATCTGGGACCGGGCCACGAGGGTGGACCGCATCGACGCGTCGGATGCCGGCCGGGTGCGGAACCCGCAGGCGGACCCGAGCTTCGGCAGCGGAGAACCCGTCGGTGTCCTCGGTTTGTCCCCGACGGCTCGCACGGCGGTGGCCTGGATCCCGCCGGCGGAGCTGTGGCCGCCGATCCAGGACATCCGCCGGGATTACGATCCGCAGATCCACCGCTGGCCGCCGCACGTCAATCTCCTCTTCGGCTTCGTGCCGGAATCCGACTTCGAGCGGGCCGCCCCGCTGCTCGCCGCGGCGACGGCCGACACGCCGGTCTTCACCGCCCGGCTGGACGGGGTACGGACCTTCCAGCAGAGGGCGTACTTCACCGTGTGGCTCGACCCGACGGCCAACGGCACTGCGCCGTGGGCGGACCTGCACCGCGTACTGCAGCAGCGGTTCCCGCGCTGCCATGGGCTCGCCAGGAACTTCACCCCACACCTGTCCCTGGGACGGACCCGGGATCCGCGGCGAGTCAGCGCCGACTGCGCCACCCGGCTCGAGGCCATGACGGCGACAGTCTGGGAACTCGTCCTGCTCTCGCGCAGGGGTCACGGACCGATGCAGCCACGGGCCACGGTCGCCCTGCGCACGGGCGAGGTACGCCGGCTGACCGCACCCGGCCTCGAAGCGCCTGACCCGGAGGACACGGCATGGCTCACCGCGATCACCGACAGGTGAGGCCGCAGCCAGGCGGGCCCATGCGAACTCTCTTGCTGTGGCGCGCACTTCGAGCGCCTGGGCAGTGACGGGGACGCCCGCTGCGAACCGCTCCGACAGCAACGACATCGACGCCGGTGGTTCTCACGTCCCCGGAGCCAGCACCATCGGGCAACTGGACAGTGTCACGCCGACGGACTCGCGGGACGAGGGGCCGTTGAAGCTTTGCGGTCCTGGGGGTGGCAGAGCGCCGGAGGATCTCCGCGCTCGGCTCACCCTCGCGCGATCGTCCGCTGTGCGGCTTCGGTCAGCGTGGTCGCCGTGTGTACCGCGCTGGCGATGGCGTCGTCGGGGGCGAGGCCGCACAGGTCGGTGAGGGAGAAGAGGGCTTCCGCGCTGACGACCACGGCGAGGTCGCGCTTGAGCTGGGCGAGGGCTTCCGGATCCGTCGCCCCCAGCGTCTCCTCCAGGGGCAGGAGCGCGTGGTCGATCAGCCCGAATCGGATACCTGGCCTGGCGGTCGCCGCCTCGGGATGGGTGATGGTGGCCGCGATCATGGCGCGCACCGCTCCCTGCCGCAGGAGTATGCCGCGCAACAGGAACTCGCAGGCGAAGGCGACCCGTTCGACCGGGTCGGCGGAGTCCGCGACCGGCGCGAGCGCCTCGGCGGGGGGCGGCCAGGCGCCGGCCAGGGCCTCGCTGATCAGCGAGGGGAGGTCGGGGAAGTAGCGGTAGGCGGTGGCCTCGGAGACCAGGGCCGCGCGCGCGATCGCGGGCATGGTCACCTCGCCGCCCGTGCCGATGAGTTCGCGGGCGGCTTCGAGGATCGCCGTACGCGTGCGCTTCTTCTGATTGCTGCGGCCGGTGCCCGTGTCTGCCTGCGTCGTCGCCACCCCGGTACGTCCCCTTTCGCGTCCGTTTCGTGTCCGTCCATCCGCCACCACCTTATCACTGCCCGCCCTCATCGTGAGAGTTCACTTGCATGACGAGACAGCACCCTCTACGCTCCTTTGTGAGAGCTGACTCTCACGAAGGAGATGGCGATGACCGAGGTTTCCGTGGTCGGCCCGGACGACGGCGAGACGATCCGTCTGGGACCGGCACAGATCCGCATACTTGAGGACGGCAGCACCACTCGGCACCGTCTCGGCATCGGCGAGATCACCCTCGCCCCGCACGCCGAAGGGCCCCCGCAGCACCGCCACGCCCAGCACGACGAAGGCTTCTACGTGGTCTCCGGCACCGTGCACTTCACCGTCGGGGACACGACCCACGTCGCACCGGCCGGCACCCTCGCGATGATCCCGCCCGGCGCCCCGCACACCTTCGCCAACCACGGCGACGAGCCGGCGGTGATGCTCAACACCTTCACCCCTGACCTGTACGTGCAGTACTTCCGCGACCTGCGGGACATGATCGCCGGCGGCCAGGAGCTCAGCCCACAGGCGACCGTCCAGGTGATGAGCCGGTACGCCACCGTACCGGCGACCGACTACGCGTGACGGCCCGCGTCAGTAACCCCCGTTGCCAGAAACCGACTTGGAGACTTCCATGACCAGCACCGCCCGCACGATCACCCTCACCCTCGACTCCGGCGACGTCGACCTGAGCTTCACCGTCGACGAGCGGGGCGAGGGCCGTCCCTTCCTGCTCCTGCACGGCGGCGGTGGCCCACAGACCGTCACGGGGTTCGCCGCGCTCCTCGCCGGGCAGCGGCCGGCGCGGGTCATCACCCCGGTCCACCCCGGCTTCGGCGGCACCGCCCGGCCCGACTGGCTCACCGACGTGCCCACCCTCGCCCAGATCTACGTACGGCTGCTGGACGAACTCGGCCTGGAGGACGTCACCGTCGTCGGCAACTCCATAGGCGGCTGGATCGCCGCCGAGATCGCCCTGCTCGGCAGTGACCGGATCAGCAGCGTCGTCCTCGTCAACGCCGCCGGCATCCAGGTCCCCGGCCACCCGGTCGCCGACCCCTTCACCCTGACGCCCGCCGAACTGTCCGCCCTCTCCTTCCACGACGCCGAGAGGTTCCGCATCGACCCCAGCACGTTCTCCGACGAGCAGCGCGCCGTCGCCTCCGCCAACCGCGCCGCCCTGCAGGTCTATTCGGGCCCCCACGCCATGGCCGACCCCACCCTGCGCGAGCGCCTGGCCAAAGTCAGCTCCCCGGTCCTCGTCGCGTGGGGCGAGAGCGACCAGGTCGTCGACACCGAGTACGGACGTGTGTACGCAGCCGCGGTCCCCGGCGCCGAGTTCCAACTCCTCCCCCGCACCGGTCACATGCCGCAGATCGAGACCCCCGGACAACTCCTCCCCGTGATCTGGGACTTCGCCGTCACCCATGCCACCCACCGGCTCACCGACTGAGCGCGGGAGCCCACGTGCCCGATCCCGTACAGGGACGACGCCGGCTCGTCCTGGCCGTCTGCTGCCTGAGCGTGCTGCTGGTCAGTCTCGACGTCACCGTCCTCAACGTCGCGCTCCCCTCGATGCAGCGGTCCCTGCACTCGTCCGTCTCCGGCCTGCAGTGGACGCTCGACGCGTACACCATCGTCCTGGCCTCGCTGCTGACCCTGGCCGGAGCCACCGCCGACCGCGTCGGGCGGCGGCGCGTCTTCCTGCTCGGTCTCGTGCTGTTCACCGGCGGGTCGGCCCTGTGCAGTGTGGCGCCCACGACGGGCCGGCTCGTCGTCTTCCGCATGGTGCAGGCGGTGGGCGGCAGCATGCTCACCCCCGTCGCCATGGCCATCCTCACCAACACCTTCACCGCACCGCGGGAGCGGGCACGGGCCATCGGCGTCTGGGGCGCAGTGGTCGGCCTGAGCATGGCGGCCGGGCCGGTTCTGGGGGGCGTACTGGTGGAGTCGGCAGGGTGGCGGTCGGTGTTCTGGCTGAACGTGCCGATCGGGCTGGCCGCGCTGGCGCTCGCCGCACTGTTCGTCCCGGAGTCCCGCGCACCGGCGGCCCGACGCACCGATCCCGTGGGCCAGTTGCTGGTGATCATCCTGCTCGGCACGCTGACGTACGCCGTCATCGAGGCGCCCGGCGAGGGCTGGACCGCGCCGCCCATCGTGGCCTGCCTGATCGTGGCAGCGGGCGCGCTGGCCGCCTTCGTACCGTACGAGAACCGGCGCGCCGAACCGCTGATCGAGCCGCGGCTCTTCTGCAGCGCACCATTCAGCGGGGCCACCGCGACAGCGGTCCTCGCCTTCGGCGCGCTCGGTGGCTTCCTGTTCGCCAACACCCTCTATCTGCAACGGGTGGTGGGACTGAGCGCCCTGGGCACCGGGCTGCACCTGCTGCCGATGGCGGTGCTGTCGCTGGTGTGCCCGCCGCTGTCCGGGCGGATCGTGGGCAGCCGCGGTCCGCGGATACCCCTGGTGCTCGCGGGGGCCAACATCGCCGCCAGCGGCGCACTGGCCGTCGCCGTCACCCGCTCCGCCCACCCCTCGGACATCCTGCTGTACGTCACGTACGCGCTGTTCGGTCTCGGCTTCGGCTTCGTCAACGCCCCGATCACCTACACGGCGGTGTCCGGCATGCCGCGCGCCCAGGCCGGAGTCGCCGCCGCGGTCGCCGCGACCAGCCGTCAGGTCGGATCCTCGCTCGGCATCGCGGTGATCGGCGCCGCGGTCGCCTCCGGCGCGCGGCCCACGGCCTGGTGGATCATCGCCGGGTGCGGGGCGGCCATCCTGGCACTGGGCACCATCACCACCGGCCGCTGGGCGGCCGCCACCGCCGAACGCGCCGCCGCCCCGCCGGGGCCCAACCCGCCGCACGTCACGGTGGACACCGCGGACACCACGGGCTGAGCGTCGGCGGGGCCTGATCCGCGGGCTGTCGAGGTCCACATCACGACCCGGCGCAAGGTTCAGTACTGCTCGGTCTCCATGAAACCCGTGTTCCCGTTGTCGTCCGCATCGAATGCAGCGGCGGTCGGGTCGAATCCGGGCGGGCTGTCCTTGAGGGCCAGGCCCAGGCCGGCCAGCTTCGCCTTGACCTCGTCGATGGACTTCGCACCGAAGTTGCGGATGTCCAGCAGGTCGGCCTCCGAGCGGGCCAGGAGCTCGCCCACCGAGTGGACGCCCTCACGCTTGAGGCAGTTGTAGGAGCGGACCGTGAGCTCCAGCTCCTCGATCGGCAGCGCGAGGTCGGCGGCCAGGGCGGCGTCCGTGGGGGACGGGCCCATGTCGATGCCCTCGGCGTCGATGTTCAGCTCGCGGGCGAGACCGAACAGCTCGACCAGGGTCTTACCGGCCGACGCCATGGCGTCACGCGGACGCATCGCCTGCTTGGTCTCGACGTCGACGATCAGCTTGTCGAAGTCGGTGCGCTGCTCGACACGCGTGGCCTCGACCTTGTACGTGACCTTGAGCACCGGCGAGTAGATCGAGTCGACCGGGATACGCCCGATCTCCTGGCCCACCTGCTTGTTCTGCACGGCGGAGACATAGCCGCGGCCGCGCTCGACCGTCAGCTCCATCTCCAGCTTGCCCTTGCCGTTGAGCGTGGCGAGGACGAGGTCGGGGTTGTGCACCTCGACACCGGCCGGGGGCGCGATGTCGGCGGCGGTGACCAGACCCGGGCCCTGCTTGCGCAGGTACATCACGACCGGCTCGTCGTGCTCCGAGGAGACGACCAGCTGCTTGATGTTGAGGATCAGGTCGGTGACGTCCTCCTTGACGCCCGGCACGGTGGTGAACTCGTGCAGGACGCCGTCGATGCGGATGCTGGTGACAGCAGAGCCGGGGATCGACGACAGGAGGGTACGGCGGAGGGAGTTGCCGAGGGTGTAGCCGAAGCCCGGCTCCAGCGGCTCGATCACGAACCGGGAGCGGAACTCGTCGACGACCTCTTCGGTCAGTGACGGACGCTGAGCAATCAGCACGAGGTATTGCCTCCAGTGTTTGGCGCCCGCTATCTGACGCCGTGGTCCCCGAAGGGTACGTGTGGTGCGGCCTCCTGCGAAGGCGACCCGCCCGTCTGCAGGCCGGCGCGTCGGCAGGGTCAGCTCTCAGTACAGGCCGGTAAGGTCCTGCCCACGGCTGAGAGACCGCCCACGAGTTGGCGGCAGGGCACAGCCGAGGAAGCCGAAGAGCTTGCCGTCGGCACCCTGTGCCCCGAGTGCGCCTGAAACCGACGAGCGCGAGGAGCTGTGCGACTGCATCGACGCGTCGCTCGCTGAGCACGGCGTCGATGTCGTTGCACTGACCGCCCGCCACGGTCTGGACCGGTACCAGCTCACCGACAAGTGGCGGAAGTGGTAGGGCCGCTCTCCACAGCGGGGAGTCGCGGCGAGGGCAGCCGAGCCTGGCGAGGACTCCCGGGCCTCCGCCATCCAACGAGATCGCCCGCTTACTGGGCGCTTCTCAGGGGTCGCAGAGCAGCGGCGCCGGCCCGCACCATCGCGGACACCGATGACCCTGCCCATTGGACGAGGTCACGCGGCAAGCCGGTGTCGAGCTCGATGGTCACCCGCACGTATCGGGTGTGCAGCTGAGTGACCTTGACGGGACGCGGTGCGACGGCGTCCGGTCCGCGCTGCAATGCGGCTCGGTAGGTGTCCTTGCGCTGATTCATGCCTTGTCCTGTCGCTTGATGAGTTCGTCTGCGAGGTTCATGTACGCCGTGCCTTTGACCTGCACCGGACTTCCGAATGACTGGGCGTACAAGTCGAGCCGCGGAATGTGTGTGGACAACACGTCGAACCCCCGCTCGGTGAGAGCTTCGCGGGCGTCGGCGTCGGGACCCGTACGCGTGGCGTCGGCCCGATTCGTTCGGTTCAGCAGAACGGCGGCACGGGCCGGCTGGACGCGCAAGGACTGTACGTCGCCCATCTCGCCACCGATGGGCGCCATCCGATCCAGCTCGATGGGTGCTGGGGTCACCGGCACGATCCATTCGCTCGCGTACCTCATGATGCTGCGGGCGATGTGCGCGTGGTCCTCCAGCTGCGGAGCGTCGAACACGACGGCCCGCCGGTCGCCCAAGAAGTCGTTCACGCGCCGGTGCACATCGCCCACTGGCAGAGCGACCACAGGAAACGGGAAGCCACCTGCCAATTCGCTCCAGCGCAGCGCGGAGGAAGCGGGGTCACTGTCGACCAGTAGCGGTGGGATACCCGACTCGTACAGTGCGTGGGCCAACCAGACTGCGCTGGTCGTCTTTCCCACCCCGGGCTTCAGGTTCACAAAGGCATAGCTCAGCGACACACGAGTCAACGTATGATCGCGAGCGGCTGTCGGCCCTCGACTCGGGGCACACAGGGCCACCGTTCACCCTGCGGCGCCGGTGAATCATTCGTATGGTCCAGTACGGAGATCGCAAGGCCCGAGGCGGCCTGGTCTGGCCTGGCCTGCTGTGCGACTATTCCGAAGCGGTACGGTCCGCGCCCGAAACACGAGGCCGGGTTGCGGCCTCCGCCGACGAGAACTAGCGTCGAAAAGAGAGATCGAGTACGTGCCGCCGCTCATCTGCGGCACGATGTGCGCAGAGCGCAGCCCAGTGAACACCGGGTGTCGTCGCTGACTTGCCGCGCCAACCCGCATTATGCACATGGCGCGCTGCAAACATTCCCAGAACGCGGCAGAAGACCCTCGTGATCCGAGGGAGTGACATCATGCGCAGACTCATCGTCCCGGCAGTTGCGGCGGCAGTCGCGGCCTCAGCCCTGGTCACGCCCACCGCCGTGGCCACCGAACTGTCGGGATCGCCTCCTGCCGTCAGCCACCACATCACCCAGACGCGTCCAACTGCCTCCCGCTTGCCTATGACTTGGGTTGAGGGGCCGACTTTTTCATCGGAATCCCTCTGCTATGCCTACGGGTATGCCTATGGGTTGGCGTACCGGCATTGGTGGTGCATCGACAACGGCGACGACACCTACACGTACTGGTACCGGACTGAAGATTAGACCGGATGGACCGGATGGCGGTCACCCTGATCGTCGGCGCAGCGGGCCGACGTGGCGTCAGTTCCTCGCGGTGCACCGGCCGATGGCATCAGCGCCTGCTACTTCCTCCATGTCGACCTGGTGTGCGCACGGCAGTGATGAAGCCGGTGCCGGAAGGGTTGGCTGTCGGCCGGCCGTAGTGCGCCGCGACGGTGTCGAGTGGATGGGCCTCCGTGCTCCAGCAGTGGTCGTCGAGCCACTCGGCGGTGCCGGCGCCCAGGCCGCCCTTCCACAGCGAGGTGATGTGGGCGAGGGAGGGGTCGTCGAGAACGGTTTGTCCGCTGCGTCCTCGCTCCAGGGCCAGTCGGCTCGCGGGTGCCGACAGTTCGCCGACGGTGCGCAGCAGCGCGGCCGCCTCGTCGGCGGTGAGGTAGACGAGCAGGCCCTCCACGAGCCAGGCGGTCGGTCGGTCGGGGTCGAAGCCGGCATCGACCAGCCGGTCGGCCCAGGTGGTGCTCAGCAGGTCCGCGGGCACGGCGGTGCGGTCGCAGCGTGGGTCCGCGGACTCCGTTGCCAGCACGCGGTGCTTGAACTCGAGGACCGGCGGCAGGTCGAGCTCGTACAAGCGGGTCCCAGCCGGCCAGGGGAGCCGGTAGGCGCGGGTGTCCAGTCCGGCTGCGAGCAGAACCACCTGATCGCAGCCGGACTGGAGGAGCTGGTCGTCGTAGAAGCGAGTCCGGATCACCGTCTGGAACTTCAGCGCGGCCGCCAGCGGACCGACACGTTGCCGCGGTCGCAAAGGCTCTCCCGAGGCGGCCAGGAAGGCCGCGGCGTACGGATCGTCGAACAAGGCGTTACCGGCTTCGCTCTCGTGAGCCCGGACCCGGGCCACGGCCAGCGCCGTCTTCGACACGGCGCTCAACGGTTGCCAGTGCGTCATGACGCCCGACATTACATCGGCATCGATGCGTCGGAACTGCCGCCGCCGGTGCGGTCGGTGCGGAACGCACCTCCCGGCTGGACCAGTTCGAGGTGTTCGCCCACCGGGCACGCCGCCCGGAGTCCCTGGTGCACCGAGACATCGGCCTGCTGGACGACCTGGAGTGGCAAAGGGTCGCGCCCACGGCACCGCGGCGTGCTACGACGTACTTCCCGAGCCCGCCTGGACCGCACTGACGCTCAGGAGGCCGACCGTCCCGGCGCAGGCCGTCGAGTTGTAGGCGACGTAGCTCGGAGTCGTCTGTCCCGGCGGGTAGACCTGCAGGTACTGGGCGCCCGTCGGGTGGCACTGCGTCGTGGGGTAGTTGCCGGCGTCTGTGATCCGCAGCAGCGCGTTGCCCGTGGCCCCCGGTGCCAACGTCACCAGCGCGCGAGGGGCCGTGGTGTTCCGTGTGGCGGCCGGGCCGATCTGGCGCACGGGGCTGCCGCCGGCGAGCGACACCCCGGGGTAGCCGTACAGGGTGCAGGTGGTCTGGGAGATGTTGGTGAAGTCGATCACCTGGTAGACGCTGCCGGCCGTACCTTGGCTGATACCTGGTCTGGCGTGCAGATCACGGGTGGCGCAGGCAGCGGTGTGCTTGTGCGTCGTCCCGGCTGACGGCGCCTGGGCGCTGGTGACCGTACCGTTGGACCGAGCCGTGTCGGCCGCGGCCGGCGTTGTCGCGGCCGGCGCCTTCGTGGCCGGCGCCGTCGTGGCCGGCGCCGTCGTGGCCGACGCTCCAGAAGCCGTCACTGCAGCGGTACCGACGGAGGAGGAGGTGGACGAGCCTGCGCTGCAGCCGGTGGCGAGCACCGCGACGCAGGTGAGCGCGGTGGCCGGGAATACTCGCCGGAGCGTGAGTGAGGATGACATCGAGGTTGCCCTTCTGCTGCGCAAAGCGGCTCATTCGCCGTGTGACACTCATGACGCCGCAGGTGCCGCGCCGGTTGTACCGGACGCGTACCAGCAACTTCACAGTTATGCATCCGCAGCCCGTCCCGCACCTGACCACAGCGCGGACCACGCGGGCCAAGGCGGGGCTTCGCTCACCGGCCGGCGGTGTCCGCCTGTCGCCCGGCGTTCTGATCAAGCGGTGGTCTTCGACTGCGACTCGACACCAGTGTCTCGTGTGTGCAGGATCAAGGATCTCCTCGCGCCGAGCGCGATCACGGATTTCCAGGATCTGTTGCGCTTGAACGGCATCTCGAAGAACCGGGAAAACAGCCACGCCCCAAATACCGCAACCGGCAGACCCAGGACAAGAGTGAACCCGAACACGGAAAGTCGGGACGACACAAAATGCGGGGCTGTTCGGCGAATCACGGCCATGACGATCGGAAGATGGATCAGGTAGAGACTGTAGGAGAAGCCACCGAGGCTGCGAACGGGTCGCGCCGTCAGGAGCCGTACAAGGATGGCGGATCTGCCGGTGGCAACCGCGGCAAGCAGCATCGTCATGGCGGGAGAGATGGCGAGGTCTATCCAGAAGTAGTGGTTCACCGTCCAAACAGAACCCTGGATGAAGCCGAGAGCCAGGACAGGCAAGGCGGCCAGGGCGGCAAAGCATCCCCATGGCAGGCGTTGAACTCTGTCCGACGCAGCGACGACTCCCGCGCCTACCACTCCTGCGACGAACACGGGAGCGAGCTGCGGAGCGAGCCAGTTGTCGCCCTCCACGGGGGATGCGTCAGTCGCCGTCAGCCCACGGACGATGACCGGAAGCGTCACACACACGACGAGGACGATCGCGCCCCACCGCCGCCGAACGAACAGGAGAAGAGGAAAGAGGAGATAGAGTTCGGCCTCCACCCCGATCGACCAGAATGCGCCGTTGGGTGTCGGGGCGGTGACCATGTCCTGTGCGACGGTGCCGTACACAAGGATTGAGGCACCGGTAGGTGGCCCGAAGTGCGATGCCGGTACCACGAGCCACGAAATGACCAGACTCATGGCCAGTGCTGCCCAGTAGGGAGGCAGGATGCGCCAGGCGCGTCGGCGCAGGAATCGGGTGACGCCGTCCGACCGCCAACCGTGGTGTGCCGGGGAGATTGCCAGGGAGAAGCCGGACAGCACCAGAAAGAAGACGACGGCGAGGCGCCCGAACATCAGTCCGGCCAGCCACGGAGGCGCCGAACTGTGGGGGTAGCCCGGGAAGGTGTACAACCAGCAGTGGAACAGAACCACATACAGTGCCGCCAGGCCGCGGAGGCCGTCCAGGCCGAGCACTTGCCGACGGACATGCGCTCCGCTCGCCCTCTTCTCCTGGCCGGCTGGGGCGGCTGAGTCGAGAGCACTGCTGACCGGACGACTCGAGTGCACTGAAATCGTTCAACCCTTCTTCCGGACACCGTCTGCCGCACGCCCCTACGGCTCGATGGTCACTGCGCGATGCGTCCACAGTGACCGGTACGTGGCCTCCGGCTGAGTGGTTCAAGCGCCGCCGACCACGCGGCCGTCGCGGTGGCGGCTGGGGGCCCTGGCGGTTGCGCAGCCGGCCCAGGCCGGGATTGCCAGTCAGCCCGTCATGGTGGACTTCTGGCCGGTCGGGGTGACGGCGTACCACTGCATGCCCTTGCCCTGGCCGTTCATCTGCCCGGCCTTGGTGTCGCCCATGTACCGGTACAGCGGCCAGCCGCCGAGGGTGACCTGTTTCATGCCGTTGCGGTGAACCGTGCCGAGCAGGCTGTTCTTCACACCCATGGTCCGTACGGAGCCCTGCACCATGACGGGCATCCACGTCTTCGTGCACTCACCGGCACACGTCCACTTGGAGGGAGTCGCCTGGTCCTTGTCGTAGCGGTAGAGCGTCATCCCCTTGTCGTCGGTGACCACACTGCCCATCCCCTTCACCGCCTTGGCCATCAGCATGGTGGTCGTGGCCATGTGCCCACTGCCGGAGTCGCCGCTGTCCGCAGGTGCGGAGGTGGCCGGTGCGGAGCTCGCGGGATCCGACGCAGCCGTGGCGACAGGTGTGGCATTGCCGGAGTTCATGCTGGAGGCGTTGTCGTCTGAAGAGCCGCATGCCGCTAGCAGGAACGCGGACACGAGACCTGCGGCCGAGGCGAGGACGATGCGTTGCGGGATCACGAAGTTGCCCTTCGTCGGGAAATCGCCGTCTGCTTCCTCCCCCACTACGTCGGACAACTCCCGCCCTCTCAAACCGCTGATGTCACATGACGGAGTCTTGACTATCCACCGGACTCGGTCAGCCGCGGCCGGTACCGCATCCCAGGTTGCCCCGTTCATCAGCGGCAGCGACGACCGGTCGGCAGCTCACCGGAAGGACAGGGAACGCCCGCGGCGGCCGCTGGCGGGGCAGCTCCTCACGGAAGCCGGCTATGGCGGAGCTGATCTGGCGCATCAGGACGGTGTCCGCCAACCGGTCGTGGTAGAGGTTGGTACGGGCCAGAGCGGGCAGGTCCACGCAGAAGTACAGGGCCATCAAGGGGTTCATGAACAACTCGCTGTTCCGGGTGCGTTCGGTGAACCGCACGTCGCCGAAGTCACCGCGCACTGCGGCGGCAACGGACCCATTGACGATGCTCGGACGGTCGGCGTGGAGGCGCTGGGCATGGGCGACCGCATCGAGGTAGGCGCCCCCCTCGGGGCTGTCCCGGGTGAGGGAGAAGGCGCCGAGGTAGCCGCCGTCGCGGGCCAGTGCGGCCAGGTTCTCCAGCAGCGAGTGGTTGACACCGTGATAGGCGTCCACCCCGAACCCAGGCAGGCCACCAGCCGGTGCTGAACGTCGTCGAGGTCCGCGACAGCGGCCAAGCTCGCCATGCCCTCTTCCGGAGTGCCGAGCCCGTGCTCGTCCCCCCGCATCAGGATGTCCGTCCCGCCATCCACCAGCACGCCCACGTCCACGCCGCCCAGATGTTCGGCCAGCGCCCGGTAGGCGGACCGGAGGGGTTCGACGCCCGTGCGGGGGGAAGGCGTACACGACCGCTCCGGGAAATAGTCACCCCGCAACGGGGTGTCCGGGCGGACGGCGGCAACGTCCTCCGCCACCCAGTGGCCCGGCCCGAGGCCATGGAGATCGCAGAAGGAACAAGTCGGCCAGGTGGACCTCGGTACCGGCCGATCGCGGTGCGAGCGCCAGGGGCAGTGCGGCGTAGACATCGAAGCCGCCGCCCGCACCGGCGACGAGTACCCGTCGCGCGGAGCGCAGGGCCCCCTGGGGCGCCTGTTCACTCCTGAGACACCTGCACCAGTCACCACAGATCCGATCGGGCCATCACAGAATGTTACGATCCTTGACTTTGCGTGGTCCGATTCGACGCCGGCGGCTTTGTTTTCGGCTCGGTTCCTTTCATCTCAGAATCAATGCGACATTCATCACAGATTGGAATTATTAAGCAAAGCGACCGACCTCCCTTACTGTGGTCGGACATCAAGGCTTAAACCGGATGTACCGGCCATCTCCGTCGAGAGCCGGGGGATCCGCGGCCGGGCGACGGAGCCCGCCGCCTGACCGACCCCCGGAGCACTTGGAGCGACCGGTAACCCCCGGGGCACGGACGCCCAGGGACGTAAATCACCAGCGGACCTGAGTATGGATGCCGCCGTGCCGTCGACCGGCAGCGCGCATGTGCTCAGCCCTGCCTCGACGTGACCAGTACCAGGCACCGATTTGAGCACCGAGTGGTGCCGACGGAGGTAAATCTGTGGCGTTGGCCAGAATCAAAGTGGCAACGGCAACCGTCCTCACCGCGGCGATCGCGGGAGGCGTGCTCACGGCGTGCGGGCAGCACGCAGGTGCGCAGCACGCAGACGCGCAGCACGCAGGCGGGCAGCACGCAGGCGGGCAGCACGCAGGCGGGCAGCACGCAGGCGGGCAGCACGCAGGCGGGCACACACCCCAGAGCTCGCCCAGCAGCCTGACTCCCTCGACGACGCCCTCTTCTTCCAGGCCGCACTCGCCGTCCCAGGCGCCGTCGCCCTCGTACGCTTCCCCGTCCGCGTCGGCATCCGACCGCGCGGCAGGAGGAACGCACTCCGGCCGCAATGGCGGCTCCGCCGCGGTGCCGTCCGGGCAGGCTTCGCAATCCGGCTCGGCGAATGCCTTCGGGCAGCTGCCGAGCGCCCCGGCGGGCTCCGACGCGCTGGTCGGCTACGGGGTGGAGGGCAGCGGCAAGTCCGTAGCGCTCACCTTCGACGACGGCCCAGACCCGCGGTGGACCCCGCAGGTGCTCGCGCTCCTCGCTCAGCACCACGCGAAGGCCACCTTCTGCGAACTCGGGCCGCTCGCCCAGCGCTACCCGTACCTGACCAAGGCGATCATCGCGGACGGGGACCGGCTGTGCGACCACTCGGTCCATCATGACGAGCAGCAGACCCGCAAGTCGGTCGAGTACAACATCCACGAGATCGTCGACGCCAAGCGCGAGATAACCGACGCCGCGGGAAGCGGCGTGAAGCTGATGTACTACCGGGCACCCGGCGGCGACTGGAACCCGACGATCCGGGGGATAGCCGGCGCCAACCGCCTGCAGCCGCTTGGCTGGAGCGACGACGCCAACGACTGGCGACGCCCGGGTGTGGACGGCATCCTGCGCAACGTCAACCAGGACTTGCGACCCGGCGCGATCATCTTGATGCACGACGGCGGCGGCGACCGTTCGCAGACCGTGCAGGCGCTCGCCCGTCTCCTCAATCAGCTGGACGCTCAAGGCTACGGCTACGGCTTCCCGGCCTGAGCTCGACGCCGTCCGGACCTTACTGTCTTCGAGGTCATTCGCTGACGGCCGCATCGTGGCAGCCAAGCGGACAACTCCGCTTCATTCGCGCGGAGGCACGCGGCCCCGGACGAAGGGAGCGGAGCCGCGGGTTACATCCGTCTGGCCGGGCTGCCGGGGAGTCGCGAGATAGGTCTGGAACGCCTCGTAACCGATGGGACCGTTACCGAGCTCGTTCTCGTGATTCCCGGGTGCCGGCATCCAGGGGCGGTGCCCGGCACCGCGGGTGTTGTCGTCCCAGAAGTCCGACCAGGTGCGAGATGAACCATGGCCTCACGCCTGGTACGTGTGAAACGCGTTGGGTGCACGTCGGCAGCTTCACCGCGGGGCCGAGAACCCGCACCGAGCCGTTCTGTCGCGGACGGTCGTGGTCGTCGAGTAGGTGGCGCGTCAGGATTGCGACTCGCCCCGAATGCCTCGCGACCGCGCTCACCGCCTACCACTGCGGCTCCCTGCTGGAAAGACTGCCTACACGGTTCCCGCATATTTCCATGGCGCATCGCCCCACCTCGCTAGGCTGACCAACAGGCTGGGAAGCGAGGGGAACAGCGTGCCGGAGCAGGAGCGCAGCGTGAGGCGAGTCGGTTCGGTAGGCCCCAGCCGGGCCGGAACGCCCCTGTACGAGCGTGACCACGAGGTGGCCGCCGCGCGGGAGGCAGTGGAGGCGCTCTGCAACCGCCCGGCGGACAGCGGTGGTCCACGTGGCGGGCTGTTGTTCCTGAGCGGCGCCGCCGGACTGGGCAAGACGACTTTGCTGGCCGAGATCCGAGGCATGGCCGCCGCCCGCGGGTGCACGGTTCTGTCCGCGCGCGGCAGCGAGCAGGAGCATACGGTTCCTTTCCACGTCGTCCGGCAGTTGCTGCAACCCGTCCTGGCCTCCTGCACCGAGGCCGAGCGTCGCGAGATCTTCGGGGGCTGGTATGAGATCGCGGGGCCGGCCGTCGGCCTCTTCGCTCAGCAGGCCGGCACCGCCGTGCCGGATCCACAGGGCGTCCGGGACGGTCTGGACTGGGTCCTCACACAGCTCGCCGTGCGCAGGGCGCCGATCATCACGGTCGTCGACGATGCTCACTGGGGTGACGCGGAGTCCCTCACCTGGCTGGCCACGTTCGCCGTGCGCGTGCAGGACCTTCCCGTCCTGATCGTCCTGGGGTACCGCCCGGACGAACTTCCGGCGGAGGCCGCGGCGTTCCGTGAACTCGTCGGCGGGCGCGGGTCACACCCGATCAGCCTGCGCGCTCTCAGCCCTGAGTCGGTCGCGAGGCTGGTCCGCGGCGTCCTCGGGCCGGACGCGGACGATCCCTTCTGCCGCGAGTGCTGGGCCGTCACCGGCGGCAACCCCTACGAGACCGTCGAACTCGTCGCCAAGATCCAGGACCGAGGCCTGACCCCCTCCGAGGAGTCGGCTCATCTGCTGCGAGACCTCGGTGCGTCGTCTCGTGGCACCGGGCTGGTCAAGCGACTGGAGAGGCTCGGCAACCGGGCCGTGCGGCTCGCCTGGGCGGCGGCCGTACTCGGTACCGAGATCTCTCCCGAACTGGCGGCTTCGGTGGCCGGGCTGCCACCGGCCGAGGCTCAGGACGCCACGGACACCTTGCGAGTCGCTCGCATCCTGACCGGCACCAGGACGCTCGAGTTCGTCCACCCCCTCATCGCCACCGCGGTGTACCGGGCCATCCCGCCGGCGATGCGGACCGCCATACACGGGCAGGCCGCCAGCGCGGTGACCGACGCGGGCCTGAACATCACCGTCGCCGCCCGGCACCTGCTGGAGACTCATCCGGGCAACGACCCGCAGACCGTGGAGCAACTGCGCGCGGCCGCGCGGGAGAACCTTCGCCAAGGTGCTCCGGACGCCGCTCGCCGCTGCCTGGAGCGTGCGCTGCGCGAACCGCCCCCGCCCGAGGAACGTGCGGCCGTGCTCTACGAGCTCGGCTGCTCTGCCCTGCTCACCTCCCCGGCCACCACAGTCAACCACCTCTCGGCGGCCTTGGAGCTTCCCGACCTCGACCCCACGCTCAGAGAGGACGCCACTTTCCGCTTGGCCCAGGCTCTCGCCCACAACGACCAGCTCGGCGAAGCAGCCGCTGTGGTGGGGGCCGAGGCCGCCCACGCACGGACATCCGGGGCGCGGCTGCGCCTGCAGGCCGCACACCACCTGTGGCGGGTCTTCGACGCGCGGGAGGTACAGGCGCCTGTCCGTTCCCGTCGGCTCGCGCGGCTCGCCGAGCATCTGTCCGGGCAGAACCCGGGAGAGAAGGCCTTGTTGTGCCTGCGCACCTGGGATGCCACGCTGCGCAGCGAGCCCGCCGAACACGCGCTGGCCGTCGCCACACGCGCCGTGGGGCTCAGCTACACCGACCCCGACTGGGGCTTCGAGCTGCCCAGCATCACCGCCCTCGGATACATGTACGCCGACGAGTGCGACCGCGCGGAGGAGCTGTTCAGCTCCGCCATCGCCGAGTGCCAGCAGGTCGGATGGAGCGGAGCCCACCTGTCCTTCGGCTTCAGCCTCCTCGGGCTGGTCCACTTCCGGCGCGGACTCCTCGTCGAGGCCGAGCGCTGCGCGCGTGAGGCAGTCCGGCTGGCGGACCGCGTCGGACCCAGGTTGCCCGCCAAGTGGTACGCCGTCGGTCTGCTGCTCGACGTCCTGCTGTCCCGCGGCCACTTCGAGGAAGCCCTGAACGTCGCCGAGACGCACGACTTCGCGCCCCCTTACCCCAACGCGGTGGTCTTCCCGGACCCCCAGACGCTGTACGGGCGCCTGCTGCTCGTCCGTGGCCGGCGCAGGGAAGCCATCGCCCAACTCACCGCCGCCGGGGAACGGCTGGAGGCCAAAGGCATACTCAATCCGACCTGGTGTCCCTGGGCGGGACACCTCGCCCTCGCCCTCGCCCCGGAGGACCCCGCAAGCGCCCGCGCCCTCGCAGCGCAGACACTGCGCCGAGCGGAGCGTTACGGCACGCCCACCGCCAAAGGTGAGGCATTGCGCTTCAGCGCGGCGGTGTCCGAGGACGGGGACACCATGGCGCTGCTGGAGCGCGCGGTGGAGACGCTCCGCAAGTCCCCGAATCAGTACCTGTACGCCGAGGCACTGGTCGACTTCGCCATCGGCCTCAGACGCTGCGGCCGTGCCGATCAGGCGGCGGAACTGCTCTTCGAGGGTGCCGACCTGGCGGGGAGGTGCGGCGCGGAACATCTCGCGGCGCGGGCGCAGGCGGAGATCGCCGCCGCCGGCTTCCGGCCGAGTGAACTGCGTATCTCGGCGCAGCGGGAAGAGCGGACAGCAGAGCCGGGCCGTGCGGATACTGAGGAGCTACGGCACTGAGGTCACCCAGCAGAGGCCAAGCGCCCGCGTCGCGACCACAGGTACACCGGACGGCGCACCGGCCCTCACCTGTCGCAGAGCCGGTGTTGCTTGCCTCGGTCCGGGACAGCGAGGATCTCCTGCCCTGCGGATCAGCGCAGTCCGGCGAAGAGGTCGTTCTCGGGCACGGCAGCGCCGGTGGTGTCCTGGACACGTACGAAGGTCTCGACGCCCATCAGTTCGGTGAAATTCTTCTGGCCCATCTTGAGGAAGAAGATGTTCTCGCCCTGGCTGGCGTGCGCGGCCAGCGCATCGAACTTCTGACCGCCGAACGCGCTGGTGTCCACCCATGTGGTGATCTCCGCGTCGGGGAGGCCGATCTCGGCCATCGCGGCGGCCTCGGCGGGATCCGGCTCCTGCCAGTCCGCACCGAACTCGCGCATGACCTCCCCGAACCGCTGCATCATCGAGCGAGGCGCCGTCGTCCAGTACACCTTCGGAGTCTGCGCGGTCATGGCCAGCGCCCTCATCGTGATCCGGTTTGCCTGGATGTGGTCGGGGTGGCCGTAGAAGCCGTTCTCGTCGTAGGTGACGACCACATCGGGTTGGTAGCGGCGCATGAGTTCCGCGAGTCGGGCAGCGCCCTCCTCCACAGGTGTCTGCCAGAAGGATCCCGGGGCTTCGTTGGTCGGCCAGCCCATCATCCCGGAGTCGGCGTAGTCCAGCGTTTCCAGATGACTGACCTTCAGGATGCCGCAGCTGGACTCGAGTTCTTGCCGCCGCATCAAGGCGACGGCTGCCGGATCGTGCCCGGGATCGCCCGGCTTGACACCCCCCGGCCCGTCACCGCAACTGCCGTCGGTGCACGTCACGAGGACCGTGCGAATACCCTCCGCCGCGTACCGCGCGAGGACACCTCCCGTTCCAGTGGCCTCATCGTCGGGGTGGGCGTGCACCGCCATGAGCGTCAAGGGCCGGTCATTCATGTAACAGTCCTCCTGTAGTGAAAAGGCCTCGGTCCGAGTCTGCGCCAGGCGTACAAGTGGTCGCCCCGATATCGGGCGACCGGGCGTAGCGCGGACCCCGGGCCTGGATCCCGTCGGGGCGGGCGAGCTCTTCGCCCCTCTGCTCCCCGCCCGCGCGGCGTCAGTTCCTCGGCCGGTGCAACAGCGCCGGCCGCATCGGATGTTCCCGCCGTGCCTGGGAACTCCTGGGCCTTGGCACTCGCCCCGTGCACATCGCTTCCGGGGTGCCCGTGGGCCGTCACGATTTCGTCGGCTCGTGACACCGGCCAGGCCCCGGCCCGCCGGTGCGCGGATCAGGACGCGCCGGGCAACGCAGCCGGGGTTGCGACCGCCCCTCGGCGTGTCGGGGGCCGCATGCGTCGGCCGTCGCCCAGTAGCCCGGTTAACGCGTACGACACAGGGACGAAAGTGTGATGATTATGTAATCGCAGGAGGCTAGAGTGTTCGCTCTATCGAACGTTACGGCGCTCGGCGCCAGTTGAGGAAGGATCCCCTGCCCTGCCCTCCGCCGCCCAGGCGCCGCGCCGGCATCGCCTCCGCCGCCGCGCCGATATGCCGATCCTTGGCGGGGTGCGCCCGCCTATAGCCGCACTCGTCGTACTCCTGCTGGTGGTCGCCGCCCTGACTGTGATCGGCCTCGGCGGCGTACACGCCGAGCGGGTGCCGCAGGCCGTGCTGAACGGCGAGCAGCAGATCGCCGCGGACACCGCGCAGTCGGTGCGCACCGCGATCGACGTCGAGGCGAGCACCGTACGCCGTACGGCCAACGCGTATCCGGCGACGAGCGCATCCACGCCCACGACCGCGCTCCAAGCGCTGACCTCCGCCAGGAAGGCGGTCCTCGGCAAGGCGCTGCTCGACCCGCGCACCGGCAAACTGCTGGCGGCCGGCGGCAGGCCGGTGCCGCTGGCCGGGGTGGACGTCGTCCGAGCGGCGTCCGGGCACGGGGCGATCCCGCCCCGGCTGGTGACCTCGGGCGGCACGCGGCAACTGCTCTACTTCGCCCGGGTCACGCTGCCCGCGCTGCAGGAGGACGCAAACCAGGACCAGTTCCAGGTCCCGAGCCGGCCCGACCGGCAGTGGCTGCTGGTGGTCTGCGAGACGCTCCCCGCCCTCACGACGTACGGCGACGGACGCAGCGCCGAGGTGCTGGACGCGCGCGGCACGGCGCTCGCCGCCACGTCCGACGGCGCGGCGTCGCCGGCCGTCACCGACAGCGGTCTGCCCGCGGCGGCGGCCCGCGCCGCGAACGGGTCGGGGCGTGACACCGACGCCTCGGGAAGCATGCTGGGCGCCGCCACGGGCTCCCGGCGCACGGTGGCCGGCTGGGCCCAGGTCGCCTCGGCGACCGGTCCGGGCGACACCGACAACCTCGGTCTGGTGGTGCTCACCTCGCGCGCGGTGCCCACCACGACCGCCGCCGCCGACTACTCGCGCTTCGCGCTCGAGGCCGCGGGGGCGCTGGCCGGGCTCGCGCTGCTGCTCGGGCTGGTGCTGCACTTCTTCGTGCAGCGGCCGCTGCTACGGCTGTATCTGTCCGCCGGGCGCCTGGCCCGGGGCGCGACCGAGGACGGACCGGGCGCGTTCGAGGAGCTGTTCCGGCCGGTTCCGGTGCACGGCTTCGGGGAACTGGCCCGGATCGGGCGGGCACTGGAGTCACTGCGCCTGCAACTGCTCGGCGAGAGCGGCCCGCAGGAGCTGCCGGCCCGGCGCGGGCCGGGCTACCGGGCGCTGGCCGTGGTCGGCGTGGTGGTGGTGGCCTGCTGGGCGGTGCCGATGATCTTCATGCTGAACCGGGCGGACACCGCGACCGCGGTTCCGGTTCCGGTCCTCGCCGACCAGCAGGCGCGCACCCAGGTCGCGGCGAACCGGATCCGGCAGTCCCTCGACCAGTCGTACACCGACCTGAGCGACGTGGCGGCCGGCCTGCCGGGCCGGAACCGCGCCGCCCAGACCGAGGTTCTGCGGCACACCCTCGCCGACCACAAGCAGTACCGCTCGCTGTATCTCCTGGACCGCTCGGGCGGCATCACGCTGAGGGTGGGCGACACACCGCTGCGCACCCTCGTCCACGTGCCCGACGGCGGCGGGATCACCACCGTCAACACCTCGGGCCGGATCCCGGCGATCGCCGCCTACGCCCAGGTCCGCGCCGTCAAGGGCAAGGCCCCGGCGGCCGGGGTGGTCCTGTTCGGCGAGATCGACGTCAAGGCGCTCAACTCCGTTCTGCCCAGGCCGAAGCTGGGCAGCGTCTGGGTGACGAACGACGAGAACAAGGTGCTGGCGGCGAGCGTGGGCTACCGCGCCTTCCAGTCGCTGCCCGACTCCGGCCTGACCCGTCTTGCCCGCGCCACCCAGGGCGCCCCGGGGGCCGCGGGCACCGCGACCTCGGCGGCGCTCCGCACATCCTCCGGCGCTTCGGTCGACGCGGCGGCGCCGCTGGCCCAGAGC
This sequence comes from Streptomyces sp. NPDC031426, assembly GCF_055581585.1. Taxonomy (NCBI): domain Bacteria; kingdom Bacillati; phylum Actinomycetota; class Actinomycetes; order Kitasatosporales; family Streptomycetaceae; genus Streptomyces; species Streptomyces sp. NPDC031426. The sequence continues at coordinate 25,110 of NZ_JBVIJE010000003.1, read as the reverse complement.
GGCCCGACGGCCCGCCTCGGCTGGCACGTGGTGACCGCGGAGCCCGCGGCGGCGCTCCAGATCCCAGCGGTGCAGGCCGAGCAGCGCACCATGCTCGCCGGGATCCTGGCTCTCACCCTGGGCGCGGCCTGCCTTGGCTGGCTGCATGTCGTGGTGATCCGGCCGCTGCGCGCGGTCGCCGTGCTCGTCGAGCGGCTCGCCGGCGGAGACCGCCGCACCGTGCTGCACCCGGTCAACCACGACGAGGTCGGCTCGGTCACCCGCAGCCTGGAGCTGATGCGCCAGGCCCTGGCGGAACGCGACCGCGCAGCCAGGTCCGGCCATACCGCCAGGCCCTCCCGGTCCCTGCGCGAGCAGACCCTCCAGCGGTAGAAGGACGGAATCGGCGTGCTCTTCCTCTATGTCATAGTCCTGCTGTGCTGCGCCGCGCTGTGGATCGCCGGAATCCTGGAGCAGCAGCGGCACTTCGCCTCGCTGGAGCAGATACCGACGCGGGTGCTGGTCAACGGTATCCGCGGCAAGAGTTCGATCACCCGGCTGTGCGCGGGGGCACTGCGCGGCGGCGGCCTGGTCACGGTGGCCAAGACCACCGGCACCGCGGCCCGGTTCATCCATCCGGATGCCACCGAGGAGCCGGTGTACCGCAAGTTCGGGCTGTCCAACATCGTCGAGCAGATCGGCATCGTGCGGCGGGCGGCGACCTACCGGCCGGACGCGCTGGTGATCGAGTGCATGGCGGTGATGCCCGCGCTGCAGGAGATCAACCAGGAGAAGCTGATCCGTTCCACGATCGGCGTGCTGTGCAATGTCCGCGAGGACCATCTGGAGGAGATGGGGCCGACGCTGGACGACGTCGCCCGCTCGCTCTCCCGCTCGATGCCCGTGGGCGGGGTGTGCGTGACGGCGGAGAAGGACCGCTTCCACATCCTGCAGGAGGAGGCCGACGCCCGAAACTGCAAGCTGGTCTACGCCGACCCCGAGACGGTCACCGACGAGGAGCTGCGCGGCTTCAGCTGGTTCACCTTCAAGGAGAACGTGGCGATCGCGCTCACCGTCGCCGAACTGCTCGGCGTGGACCGGCAGACCGCGATGCAGGGCATGTGGGACGCACCGCCCGACCCGGGCGTGCTGTCGGTGGAGCGCTACGTCACCCCGGAGGGCAAACGGCTGCGGTTCGCCAACGTCTTCGCGGCCAACGATCCCGAGTCGACGCTGATGAACGTCAAGCAGCTGGAGGATCTGGGCGCGATCAGACGGCCGCTCAACGTGGTCATCAACTGCCGCCCGGACCGGGTGGAACGCAACGGCCAGATGGGCGCGATCGTCCCCGACCTGGCCGCCGAGACCGTGTTCCTGATCGGCCATCCGACCAAGAGTGCCCGCGATGCGATTCCGTCCGGCTTCACCGGGCGGGTGGTGGATCTCGGTGGCGACCGCCGGGACCCCGCGGAACTGACCGCGGCGATGCTCGCGGAGCTCGGCCCGGCCTCCTCGCTGGTGGCGATCGGCAACATCCACGGCCAGGGCGAGCTGTTCCTGGAATGCCTCGCCGAACTGCCGCTGGACGACTCCGAGGACCCGCTCGACGCCGTTCCCGACGGTGACGGCCTGGACCAGGAAACCATGCAGATCGCGGTGCCCCGGCCGCGGATCGCGGTGGCCCGGCCGCCCGAGCCGGAGCCGTACAGCTGGGTCGCACCGCTGGAGACACCGGCGTACGGCTTCCACATCCCGGAGCAGCGCGAACTCGCCCGCCGGTTCGCCGCCCGCCAGGGCCGGCCCGCCGGCGAGAGTACGCAAGGCGCCCCGCACCACTCCTACGATCCGTCCCAGTCCACGAGGAACCCGTGATCCCCGCCCACCTCACCGCACAGACCGCCGCGCTCGGGATCGCCCTCGGGCTGATCTTCTCGCTCGTCTGCTACCTGACGACCAATCTCTCCCCCGGGGGGATGATCACCCCCGGGTGGATCGCCCTCACGCTCATCACCGACGTGCAGATGGCCGCCCTGATGGTCGGTGTGGCGGCGCTCACGTACTTCATGACAAAGCTGGTGCAGCGCACGGTGATTCTCTACGGCAAGCGGCTGTTCGCCGCCGTGGTGCTGTGCGCGGTCCTGATGCAGACCACCGTGATGCTCGCGCTCAGCCACGAGTTCCCGCTGCTGTACACGTCACAGACCCTCGGTTTCATCGTCCCCGGCCTGGTCTCCTACCAGATGGTCCGCCAGCCGATGGCGGCCACACTGATCTCGACCACGGCGGTGACGCTGGCCACGTACGTGGTGCTGGTCTCCGGTCTGCTGATCGGCCTGCTGCCCACCAGCTGACCTGTCCACCGCACTCTCACCTCGCACTTCCAAAGGATCGGCCATGCACTCCGAACCCACCGGCACACGCAGTCGCCCGACGCGCCGCGCCGTGCTCTGGACGATCGCGGGCGTGGCGGCCGCCGGGGCGGCGGGCGGATACGCCTGGGACCACCTCGGGCACGACCGCGGCGGCGGCGACGACCTCGGCGGTACGGCCACCGACGGCACGGGCACCACCCCGAGCGCCCGGCTCACCGGGCCCCACACCTTCGAGCGGCTGTCCGCTCCCGACCGCACCGTGGTGCGCGCCGCCGACGGCGGCACGCTCGCCACGTTCACCGACGGCGCCCGTACGGCCGTACTCACCGGCCCCAACCGCACCTTCGGCGAGCCGCGGACCACCGAGGCCACGGTGACCACGGACGCCTGGGTGCGAGTGCTGCCGCACGAGTGGCAGCAGGGCATGGAGAAGTCCGCCTGGTTCAAGGGCTGGTTCCGCAAGGCGCTCGGCGACACCAGCCCGGACGTCTTCGCGGTGGCGTTCGAGTACTCGAGCGCCGGAGCGCCCGACAAGCACAACGCGGCCGGGGTGCGCTACGCGGGCACCGCCCACTTCGGCCCGCGCAATGCCAAGGTCAACAACCCGCTGGACTTCGCCTACCACGACGAACAGTCCGACTTCTACGACTATCTGGGCATTGACTGGACCTTCCCGGACGGCACGCGCGTGCAGCCGGAGCGGGCCCGCTACGGCGACGTCGACTGTTCCGGCTTCCAGCGTCTGGTGTGGGGCTACCGCATGGGCGTCCCCCTGCACAACACCAACACCCGGGGCCCCGGACTGCCGCGCCGCGCCTTCGCCATCGCCGCCTACGGCCCCGGCCGCCTGGTGATCCCGGACAACGGCGAGCAGCCCACCGACCTGGGCGCCCTGCAACCCGGGGATCTGGTCTTCTTCGCCATCATCAAGGACCGGCCGAACTTCATCGACCACTGCGGCATGTACATGGGCCTCGACGACCAGGGCCGGCACCGCTTCTACTCCAGCCGCTCCGCCGCCAACGGCCCCACGCTGGGCGACCTGTCGGGCCGCTCGCTGCTGGACGGCACCGACTTCTACGCCCGTGGCTTCCGGGCGGCCCGCCGCCTGTGAACCCGCCGCCCGATGAGCCCGCCCCCTGTGCCCCACCGCCTCACCTGACCTGCTGATCCGAGGACCACTGCCATGACCGCCGTCTCCGCCGTCCAGCCCACCGGCGCGCACCGAGGCCGCCGGGCGGCCGGCCGCCGCTCCGTCCCGCCGGAAGACGCCCCGCGCTGGGAGCGCCCGGCGCTCGCCACGGTGCTGGTCGTCGCCACGGTGCTGTACTCGTGGGGCATCGGGCACGCCGCGCTCCACCCCTTCTACGGCGCGGCGATACGGTCGATGGCCGACAGTTGGCGGGCCTTCTTCTTCGGCGGGCTCGACGCGAGCGGTTCGATCAGTATCGACAAGCTGCCCGGCGCTTTCTGGCCCGACGCCGTCACCGTCTGGATCTTCGGTCCGAGCACGTGGGCGGCCGCGCTGCCGCAGGTCGTCGAGGGCGTGCTCACCGTATGGCTGTTGCACCGGATCGTACGGGCCTGGGCCGGGCCGTTCGCCGCGCTGATCGCCGCGCTGACGCTCACCTTCACCCCGATCACCGTGGTCCTCAACAGGGCCACCATCCCGGACACCGCACTCACCCTGCTGCTGGTCGCCGCTGCCGGAGCGCTGCAGAAGGCGGTGCGCACCGAGCGGTTGCTGCCGCTGATCACCTGCGGGATCTGGGTCGGGCTCGCCTTCCAGACCAAGATGCTGCAGGCCTGGCTGGTGCTGCCCGTCTTCGCCGCGGTCTACCAACTCGCCGCGCCCGGGACCAGGTTGAACCGGGCCCTGCGCGTCCTGCTGGCCGGCGCGGTCGCGCTGGCGGTCTCCTGCTCCTGGGTGCTGATCGCCTGGGTGACACCGGCCGCGAACCGCCCGTACCTCGACGGCACGTCCAACAACGATCCGTTCACCCTGGTCTTCGGCTACAACGGACTGAGTCGCTTCGGCAGCGACTCCACCGCGTTCGGCGCCGTCGCGGGCACCGCCGCCAGCCGCACCACCGGCAACACCGGCTGGGGCATGCTGATCAACCACACGGTCGGCCCGCAGATCGCCTGGTTCCTGCCGCTCGCCGTGCTCGCCGCGGTCCTGGGCGTCGTCTGGCGCGCAGGGCAACCGCGAACGGATCCGCTGCGCACGGGATTTGTGATGTGGGGCGGCTATCTGGCCATACACGCACTGGTGTTCAGCTCCTCCAACGGCAACCACGCCTACTACACGGCCGTCATCGCCCCGGCACTCGCCGCGCTGGCCGGCGGCGGGCTCGCGCTCTTCCGATCGGAGTACGAGGCGCAGTACCAGCCGGTGCACGAGGCGGAGCACGGGACGGGCGGCCGGCGGCACATGGCGCTGCCGGCGGCGATCGTGCTGACGGTGGCGTGGGCACTGGTACTCGACTGGCCGACCCGGTTCGTCTCACGGCTGCTGCCGATCGCCGTGATGCTCGCGCTGTGCGGCGTGGCGGGCCTGTGGACCCGCGGGCCGCGCACCGCCCCGCGGATGGTGCACGCCGCCCTCGCCGGCGGGATCGCGGCCACCCTGGTCGTACCGGCAGGCTGGGCCATCTCCAGCCTCGACCCGCTCTACGCGGGCGCCGCCACCTCGCCGATGACCGGTCCGGTCGGCAAGGCGTACGGCGTCCACCACCGCCACGCTCCGCAGCGGGTAGGACTCGGCCGGCCCAGCGCCCGCGACACCGCCCTGCTCGACTACCTCACCACGCACCGCCACGGCGAGAAGTACCTGCTCGCCACCCAGGCCGCCTACACCGCCGAGCCCCTGCTGCGCGCGAAGTCCGAGCCCGTCCTCGTCATGGGCGGCTTCACCGGCAACACCCCCTTCCCCACCGCCCAACAGCTCGGCAGCCTCGTCACCACCCGCCAACTGCGCTATGCGCTGCTCACCACCCAGCGCCCCACCACTCCCGCCACCACCTGGGTGAAGTCCCACTGCACCCGCATCCCGCCCACCGCCTACGGCCGCCGCACCGCCGGCAGCTTCGCCCTCTACGACTGCAACACCCAGAGGTGAGGCGCCCCCGCCGAACCTCCCGCTACTGATCTCGGGGCGTGCTGGTTCGGCGGGCTGGTGGTTCAGCAATCGCAGGGTCTGCCCGCTACTCGTACCGGTACTTGAGCGAATCCGCCTCCGCCTGCTCGATGTCGGCGATCGTCAGCTCTGGCATCCGCAGCTGGGCCAGCGTCACCTCGGCCGAGGTCGGCTGGGCGTCCGCCGGCAGCCACTGCTCCGGCTTCCAGGCTCCGCTGCGCAGGAGCGACTTGGGGCAGTGCGGGTAGACCTCCTCGATCCCCAGTACCAGCGCACTGGCCGGCGGCCTGCCCACGGCGGTCAGCTGCGACAGCAGCTCCGGACGGGTGGAGACACAGGCCCTGCCGTTCACCCTGAGCGTCGTGGTGCGCCCGGGAATGACGAACAGCAGCCCGGCCCGTCCGGTGGCGATGACGTTCTGCAGGGTGTCCAGCCGCTTGTTGCCGGTCGCGTCCGGTATCGCCACCGTCCGTGCGTCCAGGACGGCGACGAACCCGGCGGGGCCGCCGCGCGGGGAGACGTCACAGTTCCCCTCGGCATCCGCGCTGGCGACCAGGACCAGCGATGAGCAGCCGATCAACCGCCGGGTCTGCTCGGTGAGTTCGGTCATCTGCTTCCGCACGGCCGCGTCGCTGGGGAGTTCGTAGACCCGGCGCAACGCCTGCTCGTCGGGCACGGCGTCGAGGCGGAGCGAGTCAAAGGCACTACTGGCAAGGGGTGTCGTCATGCCCCCGACCCTAATGGGCCGACCTACGATCGATCTTGGTCGGGAGTGCGGGGACATGGAGACGGCCTCGTGGTCGCGGAACTCGCCCCGCGCTGGGCGGCGGGCTGTGAGTCCGGGCGTCACGGGCGACGTGAGGGCGACCGACTGCGGGAAAGGCCCCGCACGACAGCCCTGTCACCGAACGGTACGGCTGGCGCGAGATGAAACGCCGCCGGTCCTCCCGCCGGATCTGTGTCGAGCACGCCAACGCCGAAGTCCGGCAGCGGCGCCTGCTCCAGCGGTGCACCGGCCGCCGCGAGGCCTATGGAGAGACTCACCTCGCCATCACCGCTTTTGTCGCCGACCGCGCCGCCGAGCGGCCTGTGCAGCTGCCGCTGCCGGTAGGAGGGGACGACTCACGTGATCCTTGACGGCACGCTCATCGAGGCGGACCGTCTCACCGGCGTCCGTGGTGGTTCAGCAAGAAGCGCAAGGCGGCCGAGGGAATGCCGACTTGGCGAACAAGGGCCAATCGGTGCGGGCATCGGGATCCGGGTCCCCGGAAAGACGTCACTGACTGGCCCGTTCTTCCTAGGGCTCGGCGGGCGAGCCGGCTAGCGCGCCACGCGGTAGCGGAGGTAGACGACTCTCGAGCTGAAGGTGCGGGTCTCGAGGAGTTCGAGATCCACCCGGCGCTCGTGCTGGGGGAAGAACGGAATGCCACCGCCGACCAGCACCGGGTAGACCATGACCCGGTACTCGTCGATCAGACCCGACGCGGCCGCCTCGGCGGCGAGAGAGGCGCCGCCGATCGCGATGTCGCCCTCTTCCGGCTCGGCTCGCAACCGCTCGATCTCCTCCGCCAGGCCGCCGGAGGCCAGGCGGGCATGGCCCTGCACCGCCGACAGCGTGGTGGAGAACACCACCTTTGACAGCGGCTTCCAGAGCGCGGTCCACTCGAGCATGGAGTCGTCGAGCGAAGGATCCTGGTCGGCGGTCTCCCAGTACAGCATCGTCTCGTACAGCCGTCGTCCCAACAGGTGGACGCCGACCTGTCGAATCTCGTCGATCCAGAAGCGAAACACCTCCTCGTCGGGCGCCGTCCAGTCGAAGCCGCCGTCCGGCCCGACGATGTAGCCGTCAAGTGAGACGCTCATCGAATAGGTCACGCTGCGCATCAGAAGTCCTCCTCGGTAACGGGTTCGACAGTACGACCGCCGAACGCCCCAGGACTCATCGCGGCTCGCGGAGTCCCTGCGCCGAGTCACGTCACGAGATCATTTCGTTGAGAAGATCTCATTGCCTAAGAGGCATCAAGGGCGCAGGGCATCGTCAAGGACGACGGCCATATCTCGACGCATGGAGGCGCGAGGGCCACGCAATCCGGCCACGCAGACGGAGCCCTGAACCCACTGATTCCCGGCCGCCGCCGACCGAGCCCGGAACCCACACCGCGATGGGCGGCGCGTGCTGAACACGGTGCGGGCCATCCTGGCCGATCCCCGTTACACCGGCCGGCAGGTCTGGAACCACCGGCGCACCGACCACAACGGGCCTATCCAGGACGGCTGCGACGTCGTGATCACACCAGCCACGCGTTGATCATGTCACCCTGACTTCGATGCCAGTGCAGGCTCCTCACCCGGCTTCCCGGCCGCCAGCCAGACGGCGCCGCCACCAGAGGTCAGAACGCCACTGCCGGTGACCGGCGAACGGATCCGGCAGTGTGCGCTTCACGTACCTGGTGTCCAGAGCACGCACTAGGTGATTCAGTTCGGTGCGGGGACAGGGAGGCAACTGCTGCAAGACCTCCTCAAGGACGTCGCGGGCATGCCGCACGTCATCGAAGGAACAGCCACGGCATGAACACTCCGCATCCTGCGGATAGAGGGGCCGTCGCCCCGGTGCTTGCAGAAACGCTCGATACCGGCGCAGAGCACGGTCGGTGGCACCGGGGTAGATGTAGTAGCTGCTCGAGAGCCTCTCTATTCGATCTATCTCGGTGCTGGTTCGGGCAGAGAGGCCGTGAATGCGGTCTGGAAGCAAGCTCCATGCAACACGAGGAGACTGTTTAGCGCGCAGCGCGCCAGGCCGTCTACGCGGCATCGGCCTTTCGGTACATGGTCATGGGCATCATCATGCCAGGGCGCAGGGTCCGATGACCGTCAGGAAGCCGTATCCGGCATCGGTCGATCGCCTCAGCACTCAACCGGCGCGCTGCCCGGGGAGGCCCCCTGCGCCCGTGCATGCACCCTCCATGCGCCCCGCGCTCCCCTCCTATTTCTGTGCCATGAATGAACTTCCATACCGCAGGCGGATCAGCTTTGCACAGCTACGGAGTTCTTGGCACCTTCACTATCGACCGATGTCACCGAGGGCAGGACGCTGAGCTCGACCGCCCTCCGACGCTTCTTGATCAGCACTGTCAGCCCGCCGGGCGTCGCCCCGGCGGGGCACCGGCTCCTGTGACCGAGAGCCGGTAGATCCTTTCAGGAGGACAGAGCCTTGACGAGTTCCTTGGCGAGGGGGCCCGAGGACGCCGGGTTCTGGCCCGTGATGAGGTTGCGGTCCGCGACCGTGTAGGGCTCCCAGGCAGGCCCCCGCGAATAGTCGGTGGGCAGCTTCTTCAGTTCGTCCTCCAGCAGCCACTTGGCCTTGTCGGCGAAACCGACACCGGCCTCCTCCTCGTTGCAGAAACCCGTCACCCGGTAGTTCGCGAAAGGCGTGTCGCCGTTCTCGTCACGGGTCGCGAGGAAAGCGGCCGGGGCATGGCACACGACGCCGAGGGGTTTGCCGGAGGCGAGTGCCTCCCGCAGGAGCGCCCCGGAGTCCGGGTCGACCGAAAGGTCTTCCATCGGGCCGTGGCCTCCGGGGTAGTAGACCGCGTCGAAGTCCTCGAGACGCACGTCCTTGAGGGAGATGGGGTGCCGCAACTCCTCGGCCTTCTCGATGACGGCCTCCTCCCGGAGGGAGTTCTCTTCGCCACCCGCCATACTGGGCCGCAGGCTCATCGTGTCCACAACGGGAATGACACCTTGCGGAGTTGCCACGGTGACCTCGTGTCCGGCATCGGTGAACACGGTGTACGGCGCCACGAATTCCTCGGCCCAGTATCCGGTGGGGTGCCGATGCCCGTCCTTCAGGGTCCAATAGCTTGCGCCGGTCATCACGCACAAGATCTTGGCCATGGGATGCTCCTCTAGAAGATGACACCTGGGGAGGGTGCAGTATGACCAGTTTGAGACCTACATAACAAGCGTGAACAGACAACTCGGAATCGGCAACTTGCGACCGATCGATGCACGCGTCTCGTATGTGAGCGTCAAGAAACTCTAATGGAATTCTGACGCCGAAAAATAGGATGCGCACGGCTCCGACAGTAGAATATTTCGAAGGATTGCCATGATCAAACCCTAGGCCCCTACGATTCCATGCCGCCGATCAGGACCTTCTCGTTGACTTCCGATTCCGTGGCCAACGGCGAGCAACTGGCCCGTGAGCAGGTGAGGGGCATCCTGGGGGCAGGCGGATCGACATCTCACCACAGCTGAGCTGGTCCGGTTTTCCCGTGGAGACCCGGAGTTTCACAGTGGCGATGTTCGACCCCGATGCGCCCACCGCTTCGGGCTTCTGGCATTGGGCTGTGGCCAATCTGCCCGCCTCCGTGACCGACCTTCCGGCCGGGGCGGGGGGACGGCAGGGATGTGCCGGGTGGCGCGGTGACACTGGCCAACGACGCCGGCTACAGAAGGTACCTCGGTCCGGCAACGCCTCCAGGCAAGGGTCCGGACCGCTACTTCCTTGTGGTGCACGCCGTCGACGTGGAAGAACTGGAGGTGTCCGGCACAACGACCACGGCACCTTTGAGCGGGCCTGTCTTGAAGGAGCATGAGGGTCCGTCAGCAAGCCGACGGACCATCGTACGGCCACCCTATTTCACTTCTTCCGCATATAGTCCTCGGCGGCGTCGACGATCAGGTTCTTGACCGCCTGCGGGTGGGAAACGAGGGACACGTGCGAGGAGTTGATCTCCACTGTCTTGCGGGCGTTCGCGCGCTTCGCCTCGAACAGCTCCAGGGCCGGGTTGATCGCCTGGTCCTGCCTGCCGACGAGGACGTACACGGGCTTGTTCCGCCAGGCGGCGCCGGTGAGCTTGTCCGCGAACGCCGACAGCGCGATCGGACGCTGGGTGGCTCCCATGAGGTCGGTCTGGCTGGTGGGCAGGTCGGCGGCGAAGACCTGGTGCAGTTTGTCCGGCTGTACGTAGACGTCCGTGCCCGTCGTGCCGTCACCGCTACTGAAGGGCACCTGCTTCAGGGCCTTGGTGAGCGGGGCGGCCGGGAGCTTCGCGGAGAGGCTAGAGAAGGACTCTCCCGTGTCCGGCATGATCGCGTTGATGTAGACGAGGGCCTTGACGTTGTCGTTTCCGGCGGCGGCCTGGGAGATCACCTCGCCGCCGTAGGAGTGGCCGACCAGGACGATCGGTCCCTTGACGGACTTCAGGAAGCTCGCGAGGTAGGCCGAGTCCTGGGGAACGCCGCGGAGCGGGTTGGCCGGCGCTTCCACCGTGTAGCCGTTCTGCTGGAGCCGCTGCACGACCCCGTTCCAGCTCGACGCGTCGGCGAAGGCGCCGTGCACGAGCACGATGGTGGGCTTCGCCCGGCCGGGATCACCGCTCGGACCACCACCGGCCTGCGCCGTTTCGACTGTCAGTGCGCAGGTGAGACCCGATACGGCCAGAAGAGCCGCAGCCCAACGGGCCATGTGCACGGTACGGAGGGACTCGCGGGATATTCGCATGCCGGTCCTTCGGTGCGGGGACGTCGGACGACGCCCGGGATTCCATATTCGACGGCACCTGACGGCTCGTCCCGGCGCCGGGGCCATTCGAGTGAACTCGGAATCTCGCGGCATCACTGCCGCAAGCTGTGGTGGACAAGGATTATTCGCCGAATTCCAGGGAGGCCGCCGGCATCGAGGCCGTTTTATCCCGGTGCTTTCAGTTTCTCCGTCCAGCCGACGGCGACGAACTCGAGTTGAATGTCGTCCGGGTCACTGAATATGACCGTCGAGTACACGAACGGTTCCTTTTCACCGCTCCTAGTCGGCGAAGAACCTGAGCAACTGGACGTTGACGTCGTCGGCGTGCGTCCAGCACAGGCCGTGGCCGGCGCCCTCGATGGCCACGTACTCGTTGGAAGGGATGAGCTCGGCCGAGCGTGGACCGCAGGCCTCGGTGTCACGACGCCTGGGCCTCCTTCCTGCGCGCCCGGGCTTCCGGACTGCTGGCCTGCGGCTTCTTCCATGTGGATACCGCGCTCTGCCAGCGGCTGTGCTGTTCGTCATGGAAGTCGCAACGCGCCGAGTGCACATCTTCGGCATCAGCGCGCGCCCGAACCGGGGCTGGGCGACGCAGCAGGTGAGGAACTTGGTGATAGGCCTCGAAGACCGGGTGGACCGGTTCCGGTTCTTCCTAGGCGACCGGGACGGGAAGTTCCCCGACGACTTCGACGCCGTGCTCGCCGACGCGGGCGTGCAGGTGCTGCTTTCCCCGAAGAGATCGCCGAAGGCAAACGCCTTCGCGGCATGCTGGGCAGGCACCGTCCGCCGCGAGTGCACCGACCGCCTACTCATCACCCGCCGGGAAGGACGATGTCCGCAATGGGCCCCCGGGCCCGCAGGTCGGCGATCAGGGCGTGCGGGCAGCCGCCGACGGGGTCGACATCGGGCCCGTAGGGCCGATCGGTCGGCGTCACACACCGATCTTCGCTCTTGCTCACCCCGCACCAGGCTCACGCGCGCCTCACGCCCGGTCGGCACCGGCCATCAGGGTTGTCCATGTCCGCGCGCATGAGCGTTGACGGCCTGCCGCGAGAGCTCGACGTTGAACTGGGCACCTGCCAGGAGTGCCAGGTTGGACAGCCACAGCCAGCTTCGACATCGACCGAATCGTCAAGGCCTACGGTGCGGCCGCCCGCAGGGCGCGGGAGGGCGGCCTGGACGGCATCGAGATCGCGGCCATGGCCGGCCACCTGATCGACCAGTTCTGGTCGCCGCGCACCAACCACCGCACCGACGAGTTCGGCGGCACTCTGGAGAACCGGCTGCGCTTCGGCCACATGGTGCTCGAAGAGGTCCGCAAAGAGGTCGGCGACGACTTCGTCGTCGGCATGCGCGTCCCCGGCGACGAGGGCGCGGCCGGCGGCCTCACGCCCGCCGACTGCGTCGGCATCGCCACGGCGATGGCCCGCACCGGCAAGCTCGACTTCCTGTCCGTCATCTACGGCTCCGGCAACACCGACCGTGAACTGGCCGACGCCATCCCGGTGTACGGCCGACCGCTGGGCGCCCACCTCCCGGTGGCGGCCGCGATCCGCAAGGAGGTCGGCATCCCGGTCTTCCACGCCGGCCGCATCGCCGACCTGCCCACCGCCCGGCACGCGATCGACGGCGGCTACGCCGACATGGTCGGCATGACGCGGGCGCACATCGCCGACCCGCACATCGTCGCCAAACTCCTCGCCGGACAGGAGGAGCGCATCCGTCCCTGCGTCGGCGCCACCTACTGCGCCTCCCGGGTCGAGACCTTCTGCCTGCACAACCCCGCGACCGGCCGCGAAGCGGTGATCCCGCAACTGGTCAGCCCCGCGCCCACCACCAAGCGGGTGGTCGTGGTCGGCGGCGGCCCGGCCGGCCTGGAGGCCGCCCGCGTCTGTGCGGCACGGGGGCACCACGTGACGCTGCTGGAGGCCGCCGACCGGCTCGGCGGCCAGATGATCCTCGCCGCCCGGACCCCCCGGCACGCAGAGAAGGCGGGCATCATCCACTGGCTGGCCCAGGAGACGAAGCACCTGGGAGTGACGGTACGGCTGAACTGCCTCGCCGAGCCTGCCGACGTCCTCGCCCTACAGCCCGACATCGTGATAGTGGCGACCGGGGGGCTCCCGAACACTGCCGTTCTCAGGACCGGTGCGGAGCTGGTCGCCTCGACCTGGGACGTGCTGAGCCGGACGCCCCGGCCCGGCAGCCGGGTACTGATCTTCGATGACCACGGCGGGGAGCAGGCGCTGACCGCCGCCGAGCGGCTTGCCGCCACAGGCGTACAGGTGGAGATCGTGACCCCCGACCGGCATGTCGGCACGGACGTCACCGGCACGATCTACCCGGACTACCTGCGCACCCTGTACGCCCACGGTGCGGTGCTGACCCCGGACCACGTCCTGCGCACTGTCAGTCGCGAGGGCAGCACACTTGTGGCCACGCTGGCCAACGCCTACACCGACGCGGTGTGCGAGCGAACCGTGGACCAGGTCGTCGTCGAGCACGGCACCACCCCTGCCGACGACCTGTACCACCAGCTGAGGGCGAGTTCGCGCAACCTTGGCCAGACCGACCCGACCGCCTTAGTCGCGGGCCGGCCACAAGTCCAGGTGACCAATCAGGACGGCACCTACCAGCTGTTCCGCATCGGTGATGCGGTTGCCCACCGCAACGTCCACGCCGCGATTTTCGACGCTCGCAGACTGTGCATGGCCACGTGAACCGGAGCGAGCGCGGTCCCGCTGCTCGCCGGAGCGTGAAGTTGGCCCGGTTTGATGGACAACCTTCCGCGCGCTTCCCGGTGACCGCTACCAAGCAGCCCTCAAGGCCATCAACCATGCCCAGCGGGACGAACTCTACGACGCCCCGGGCATCACCATCACCTACGAACACGCAACGAGGACCGCGACCGTATTCTGGGCTCAGTCAGCCGTCGCGGTTGGTGCCGATGAGGACGAAGGCCATGGTGACCGGTTTGTCACTGCGATTGCGCCACGCGTGCATGGTGCCGTTCTGGATCACGATGTCCCCAGCCGACAGTTGAGTGCACTGGCCGTCGTCGAGTTCCACGACGATCTCGCCCTGCAGCACGAGGCCGTAGTCGACGGTCGGCGTCGTGTGCATACCGTCGGGCTCCAGTGGCTCGTCTCGCTGACGGACCGGCTGCGGGCCACGCCGGCCACAGCGTCGCCCGGCGAGCGCGGATCGACAACGTGCCATTCGGCCGTCGAACAAGTCCTTGGCCACGCTCTTGCGGCGCGTGCGATTCACGCCGGACACGCACGGGGTCATATCCAGTCCTTGCGTTTGAAGGCCCAGTAGAGCAGCACGGATGCGACGACCATGACACCGGTGGAGGTGAGGAAGCCGACGTGGGTGTTGACACCCGGATACGGAACGTTCTGCCCGTAGAAACCGGTGACGGCTGTGGGCACGGCCACTATCGACGCCCAGCTGGTCACCTTCTTCATGATCAGGTTCATGCGATTGCCCTGAACGGTCAGATTGGTCTCCATGATGGACGTGATCATGTCCCGCAGTGACTCGGTCCACTCGGTGGCCCTGAGGACGTGGTCGTACACGTCCTGGTAATAGGGAAGCAAGGGCTCGGCGACGATGTGCAGGTCACGCCGGAGAAGGCTGTTGACGACCTCCCGCATCGGCAACACTACGCGGCGCAGCTTGGTGAGGTTCTTGCGCAGCGCGTAGGAGTCCCGCTGGACGGAGTCCATCTGCTCGCGCCCCTCGTCGAAGAGCAGATCCTCCACCGCTTCGATACGGTCGTCGAGTTCCTGCACGGCGGCGAAATGCCCGTCAACGATGTGGTCCAGCAGTCCGTGCAGCAGGAATCCCACGCCGTACTTGGCGAGATCGCTGTTGTTGTCCCAGCGTTCGACGACCTTCTCGATGTCGAACCGGTGGTCGGGGCGGATGGTGATCAACGCTGTGGGCGTTATGAACACCGACAATTCACTTGCGGTCAGCCGGCCACCGGTCTCGTCCGCGCTGACGGCGTAGGCGCTGAGGAAGGCATGGGTGCGGTAGCGGTCCAGCTTTGGCCGCTGATGCTCGTGACGCGCGTCCTCCACCGCGAGCTCGTGCAGTCCGAACTCCTCGCTGATCATCGCGAAGTCGGCGGAGCACGGATCGCACAGGTCGAGCCAGACCGCCACGTCCGGATCATTCACGTAATCCGAGATGTCAGCGGTCGGAAAGTCCTCCAGGATCAGGGAGCCGTTGCGGTAGAGCCGTGTACGAGTCATGGCGACGCACCATAAGCCGCCTCGGTAAGAAGCCTGCCTCTGCGCTCGTTGCCTGCCCCAGGTGCATCGCCGGGGCTGACCTGGTTGAGCAGGGTCTTCTTCTCGCCGCGCCGACCCGGACCGACCGTCGATCGCCGACGTCACCACCGACCGGCATGCGTGTCCATGCGGTCCGGCCCGCCCTCGCGGCCACCGTCGAGGACTCCGTCGACGCGGGCGCGACGTGCGCCCAGCCCTGGTCCGAGGCGCCGCTGCTCCACCGGCGGTTCTTCGCCGGATACCTGACACTGCGCAGGGACGCCCTCGCGCTCGCCGGGCGGCGCCTCATGGGCATGTATCTGCCGCGCGGGCGGCAGTTGGGCCCCGTCGCGGCCGTGTGGATCCTCAGCCTGCTCGTCCTGATCTTCGAGCGGGACCTCGGCACCTCGCCGATCTTCTTCGGCCTGTTCGTGATCATGTTGTACGTGGCCACCGAGCGCACGAGCTGGGTGGTGTTCAGCGTCGCCATGTTCGCCCTCGGCGCCTTCATCGTCGGGTCGTTCGAACCGCACGTCCACGGCCGTGTCGTCGCCTGGCTGCACCCCACGGACATCTTCCTCCCGCCCGACAAGCGCCCGCCGGGGCTGGTCTCGGACCAGGCCGCCCAGGCACTGTTCAGCTTCGGCTCGGATGGCATCCTCGGCACCGGCCTCGGCCAAGGGCACCCGGAGGTCATCGGCTTCGCCGGGCGCAGCGACTTCATCCTCACCACGGTCGGCGAGGAACTCGGCCTGACCGGGGTGACGATCGCCCTGCTGCTCTACGCCCTGCTCGCCGAGCGCGGCCTGCGCACCGCCCTGACCGTAACCGACCCGTTCGGCAAACTGCTGGCCGGCGGCCTGGCCTCGGCGCTCGTCCTCCAAGTCTTCGTCGTCGTGGGGGGAGTCACCGGACTCATCCCGCTCACCGGCAAGGCGCTGCCCTTCCTCGCCCAAGGCGGCTCGTCCATGGTCGCCAACTGGCTGCTGATCGCCATCCTGGTCAAAGTGAGCGACACCGCCCGTCGGCCCCCGCCCGTCCCGCCCGCCGATGTCAGCGCCGCCGAAGCCCTGTTCGTACGACCGTGAGGCCGGCATTTCCCTCGGGGACGGAGCGGAGGCACGATGTTGTTCGACGTGAGCCCCCTGGACCTGCTCGTCCTGGGACCTCACCGAAACTGGGCAGCACCCTGACCTCGGCCCCCGCCGCTCACCGCAAGCGCACGGTGTTCAAAAGCGCCGGCGTCCCCATGCAGGCCGGACCCGCGCACGACGTCGGGCCGACGGCAGCCCCCTTCGCCTGCCCGGATGTGATTGCGTGGGACATGGCTGCCGAGAGACATCGACAACTGGGGGCTTGACCATGAGTCTGACGGGGACGCCATTTTTCGTCGCGCTGATCGCGGCCACCGCACTGTGCGTGATCGGCACCATGCTGCTGTGGTCGCGGCTCCGGGGCCCCCACACGCTGCGCTGGCTGCTACGGCTGCTGATGATCGGCCTGTGCCAGCTCACCGCGATCTCGGTGGTCGCCACGTGGATCAACAACGACTACGGCCTGTACGCCTCCTGGGACGACCTGCTGGGAAGGAACACCGGGGCCGTCGCCATGCCCGGACCCCCCGCCGACCGTGCCAAGTTCACCAACAGCGAGACAGGGCTGCTGGACACCTACTTCCGCGGCCGGCACTCCGCGCTTTCCGGGCAAGTCGTCGTCTGGACGCCGCCGCAGTACACCCAGCCCCGGTACCGCCACACCAGGTTCCCGATCGTGCTGCTTCTGCACGGAGTGCCGGGCAGCCCCGCCTCATGGCTGGAACACGGCGGCATGCCCCAGGACTTCCAGCAGCTGATGACCGCGGGCACCACACACCCCTTCATTCTGGTCATGCCGGTGGTCGATCCGGGTGGCATCGACACCGACTGCACCGATCAGCCCAACCGAAAGGTCGCCACCTGGATGGCGCGTGACGTGCCGGAACTGATCAGCCACAAGTTCCGCACACTGTCGGGTCCCAAGGGCTGGGGTGTGATGGGCTTTTCCACCGGAGGCTTCTGCGCCGCCCGACTCCCCCTTGCTTACCCCAAGGTCTTCGGCGCCGGCGCCGCGCTGGACCCCGACCCGCTGACCGGTGACAAGGGCGTGCTCAGGGACCCGGCGGTACGGCGGCGTACCAGTCCCACGTACATGGTGACGCACACCACCGCACCGGTGAGCCTCTTCCTGGCCACTTCGGCGGAGGACCGGCTCAGTCCGCCGCACTACATCGAACAGTTCGCGAAGGCCGCAGCCGGCACACGCGTCCAGACCCGGACTCTGGTGCTGCCCAGCGGCGGCCACAACTACAACACCTGGATGCGTCTGTACCCGGTGGCCTTCAACTTCCTCAGCCACCATACCGACGCACCGAAGGGATGAGGGGCATGGGAATCCTCAGTGATTGGCGGACTGGCAGCGTGGTCGTACACGGCCCGCAGCGCCTCGAGGAAGGCGTTCCTTCCGCGCATACCGCACTCCCCCGCCCTCACTGTGCTGAACTCGCAGATGATCGGTCGATGCTCAAGTCCCAGCGGGTCTTGTCCGCCTCCCAGCTGGTGACGTAGGCGCAGCGGTAGGCCTCGACAGGTGGCGGCCACAGGGACAGGCCCGGTCCGCCTTGGAGACGGCCGTAGCAGCCGGGGCGGCGTGCGCGGCGGTCGTCGGGATCGGGAGCGCTGCAAGAGCGGCGGCCGCGGCAGCGTACGTACGGAGGCGCGAGCCCGGCATCAATCCCCTGGTTGCATGGTTGCGCAAGCTGGCAAGCTATGCTCGTACGTGAACTGGCCCCAGGCGCCTGCCGGATGAGCGCCGCACCGAGCCGGGCGGGCTGCCGCGACGGAATCCCGCCCTCTTGTCCGGTGTCGGGGGACGGGAACGCAGGAACACTCAGGCCACGAACAGGGGGGGGAGCACGGGATGCGGGAAGGAACCCGGGCGGTGCTCGCGGCCGCCACCACAGTGGTCGTCGCCGCGGTCCTGGGCCCGATATGGGGCGGTCACACGGGCAGTGCGACGGACGACCGGCCGGAGGGCCGGGGTCGGGCGATCGCCTCGCCCTCGTCGCCGCTCTACACCTCCGAGCAGCCGCCGGCGGACCAGAAGTCCGTACCGGATCCGCACCTGTCCGCCCCGGTGGTGAGCATGGACATCGCCCATGCCTCGGACCAGGGTGCGCACGCCGTCAACATCACCGTCGACGACGGCCCTGATCCGGTATGGACGCCGCGTGTGCTGAAGGTGCTCCGCGACAACGGCGTCAAGGCGGTCTTCTGCATGATCGGGCGGAACGCGGCCAGGTATCCCGACGTGCTGCGGCAGGTCGTCGCCGACGGGCACCGGCTGTGCGACCACAGCGTCCGCCACGACACGGCGATGGACCGCAAGCCGGCCTCCTACCAGTACGGCGAAGTCGTCGACGCGGAGCGGATGATCGAGCGCGCGTCCGGCGGGGTGAAACCGTTGTACTACCGCGCGCCCGGTGGCGCCTTCACCCCGTACAGCCGCCAGATCGCCGCGTCGCTGGGGATGCGCCCGCTCGGCTGGAACATAGACACGAAGGACTACCGGCGGCCCGGGGTGCGGACGATCCTCAGCACCGTGGAACGGGAACTGCACAACGGCCCGACGATCCTCTTCCACGACGGCGGCGGGGATCGGTCGCAGACGGTGGCCGCGCTCGCCGCGCTCCTGCCCCGGCTGAAGGAGCAGGGCTACGTCTTCGGCTTCCCGGTGCGGTGAGGCGGCCGGACCACGCCGGAGTACGACAGGGTGAATTGTGGTATTTGGTTCGCCAATGGCGGACGGCTGGGAGGAGTTGCTGGGTCTGCGGCCCGGCCCGGACAGCGACTTCGTCCAGCTGGGCGGCACCAGCCTGACCGCCGCCCGGATGGCCTCGATGCTGCGCCGGGATCACCCGGGTCTGTCGGTCGCCGACCTCTACCGGCACCCGGTGCTGCGACGCTCGCTCGCCTACGACCTCCGCCTGGCCTACGACCCGGCCGCCGGCACCCTGGAGGGCCGGGCGCACATCCGCGTGGTGGCCGAGCGGACGCTGCGTCAGGTCCGCCTCGACCTGGCAAGGCTCTCCGTGTACGAGGCGCTGGTCGACGGGGCCGCCGTACGGCCCGGCCGGAAGGGGCACAAACTGCTGCTGCCCGCCCCGCGCCCGATCCCGGCTGGCACGCCCTTCACCCTGGAGATCGGCTACGGCGGCCGGCCCGGCCCGGTACGCACACCGTTCGGGCAGATCGGGTGGGACCGCACGGGCGACGCACACGACGGCACGCTGGTGGCCGCCCAGCCGCTGGGCGCCCCGTCATGGTTCCCGTGCAACGACCGTCCGGACGACAAGGCCGAGTTCACCTTCCGGGTGACCGTGCCCCGCGGCCACCAGGCGCTCGCCAACGGAGCCCTGCTGGAGCGGCGCACCTCGGACACCACCGAGTGCTGGACATACCACCACGGGGGTCCCATGGCCCCCTACCTCGCGGCGCTGTGCACCGGCCGCTTCGCGCACGAGACCTGGAAGGTCACGGACAGCGCGACCGGCCGCTCGATCACCGGCCGCAACGCCTACCCCCGTCCACCTGTCCGGCCGGGCCCGGCATGATCTGGGCCGCCACCCCGAGATGTTCGAGGCGTTCACCCGGTGGTTCGGGCCGTACCCCTTCGAGACGTACGGCGCCGGCGTCGTGGACGCCGACCTGGACCAGCCGGTGGAGAACCAGACGGCGTCCGTCTTCGGCCGCAACCACATCGACGGCGAGCGCACCTGGGAGACGCTGGTCGCCCACGAACTCGTCCACCAGTGGTACGGCAACAGCGTCAGCCTGCGCGACTGGCGGGACATCTGGCTCAACGAGGGTTTCGCCACCTATGGGGAATGGCTGTGGTCGGAGCACCTGGGCGAGGACTCCGCCGACACCATCGCCCGCGCGGCCTGGCACACCCTCGCCCGCCAAGGCAAGGGGCTGCGGATCGCCGACCCCGGCCCCGACCGCATCTTCGACGAGCGGGTGTACAACCGGGGCGCGTGCACGCTGCACGCGCTACGACTGACGATGGGCGACGACCGCTTCTTCGCCATGCTGCGCGGCTGGCACCACGCCCACCGCGGCGAAAGCGCCGACACCGCAGCCTTCGTCGCCCACGCCGGCCGGACCGTACCGAGGGCGGTGGAACCCCTGCTGCGCGCCTGGCTCTACGACACCCACCTGCCGCCCCTGCCCCCGCCGGAACCGGGACACGGGCGGAGCTGAAACCCGCCGGAGCGAGGGGCGTCTGCGGCGGACACTTGGAATCCCACTGGACCCACAACCGTACCGGCTACACCTGCCGCAACGGCCACTCCAGCCCGCCCCTCATCAGGGCACGACCAAGAGAACAGCTGCCGCCCTCAGCACGGCTGTCAGCACAGTCAGGAGCACATTGCACTCCGCACTCACCCAGATCCGCCATGAACTGCAGTGCCGCGACGGCGACTTCATTGCCCGTCGCCACCACCTTCGCCCGCCTCAGTGGGCCGCGGGACCTCTGAAGGCATGTTCGCGGCGGCATGCAGAGCAGCGACGGCTGCGGCCACTTGCGCTTGCACCGCATCGGCCAGGGCAACTCCCTGGACTGTGGTGACCAGTTGCCCGGCGAGCCTATGGAGCTTGATGTTCGTGTTCTGGGAGACCGTGACCAGCACGTTCCAGGCGTCCTCGGAGCTGAGGCGGAACGAGGCCATCAGGACCCCGAGCGCCTGGTCGATGACGGCGCGTGTCTGCATGGCGCGGCGCAGCTGAACCACCTCGGTGCGCAGCTCCTCCTCCTGACTCAGGGCATCCTCCTGGGTCTCGGCAGCCGGCAGGGCAGTCCCTGACGGCGGGTACGGGGCACGACGACATACGAACAGGGAACCGGTCCCTGTCGCGCTCAGCAGACGCTGGACCTGCCGACTGGCGGCCTGGACGGTCAGGGTCTTCCCGGTGCGTAGGGCATCGCGCCGAGCGGCCAGCAGGACATTGAGCCCGGAACAGTCACAGAACGTTGTCCCGGTCAAGTCGAGGTCAACGCCCCGGGTGCCCCGCCCGACGGCTTCCCTCAGGGCTGACCGAAGTGCCCCTTCCGTACAGAGGTCCAGCTCGCCGCAGATCGTCACCAGCACACGCCCACCGCACGGGGAGACATTGATCATCAGATCCTGCAGCGGCGCTTCCGCAGTGGCAGAGGCGTCGGTCATTGCTGCGTGCACGGTCATGTCCTCCTCCCTGGCGCTCTGCGGTGGAAGCCTCGGTTCGGACATGGCCACCTCTCCCGTCCGGGTCCCTCCGACCTCGCTTCCAAGACTCCGCTCACCGGACCTCACCCGTCAAGGAATACCGGAAAAATATTTCACCCTTTTGGATACGTGAATAAGACGTCTACCCTGGGATGCATGGGAGAAGCACCGGAACCGCACACCGGGTGGACGTTCCTTACCAACCACGCCCGGGTACTCGCCACGATCGCCGACGATCACACAACCCGCATGCGCGACATCGCCGCACGCTGCCGGCTCACCGAACGCGCAGTCCAGAAGATCATTTCCGATCTGGAGGCCGACGGGTATCTCACCCACACCCGTGAGGGCCGGGCCAACGCCTACCGCATCCAGCCCGGAACCGTCCTGCGCCACCCCGCCGAAGCCGACCTCACCGTCGCAGACCTGCTCTCCCTCCTCTCCCGGCACGACACCGCCCGTGCGGACGACGCCAGACACACTCGATAAGCGGCCACGCTCGTCCAGGACCAGGCGGCGACCCACAGCTACGCCTTCGCGGGACCGGCCGGCGCGGCCCAGAGCATCGCCATCGCCGCCGGCGGCCCGCCGGTCGGGGCCCTGGCCGACCACCACGGCCACCGGTCCATCGCAGTGGCTGCCCCGATCGCCGATTCCCCTTCGTGGGCCGCCCGCCCTGACGACTGCGAGCCACGGCAGCCGGAAGAGCATGTTCGCGCCGGCTGCTCTCGTGGGCCCGACCCAGTCCTCCGAGCCGGCATGGACCAACGGATTCGCAGCCGGCCGCCTTGCCCCAAACGGTCATTACGGCAGAACCGACGTGCACCATCTCCATCCGGGATGTGTCAGCACCGACGAGGGACCTGGCCCCGGGCGCCGGCAGCGCATGCCTCAGCCTCCAGCCGAGCCGGAGCGGGCGCCAAACAGTTCGGCGACCACGTGGCGGCGAACGCGAGCGGCCCGAACACTCAGGCACCACCGCTCAACTGGTCCAGTGACACCATTCTTTGGTCATTGTTGACAGGACGAGACTGTCCGCCCAACAACTGCGAGAGTAACCTCGCCCCGTCCGCAACCCCTGTGCCACCACCCCCCACCTGAGGGGCGGACACGCAAGGTCCCTTTCGATCTCAAGAAAGGACTCTGATGGCACGCACCATCAGACGGTGGCTGCTCGCGGGGGTGGGCACACTCAGCCTCGCAGCGGCGGGCGCCGTGCCCGCGACGAGCGCTGCCCACCAGGCAACCTATCCGCACGTACGGCCAACCGTCGCCGACTACACGC
This sequence comes from Streptomyces sp. NPDC031426, assembly GCF_055581585.1. Classification (NCBI taxonomy): domain Bacteria; kingdom Bacillati; phylum Actinomycetota; class Actinomycetes; order Kitasatosporales; family Streptomycetaceae; genus Streptomyces; species Streptomyces sp. NPDC031426. Next base: position 2,227 of record NZ_JBVIJE010000003.1, on the reverse strand, counting down.
AGTTGACGACCAGCCAGACGCCCCCCACACAAGCTCAGTGCGCGTCAGTGAGACGCCGCTGCTTCACCCCCCAGGCCATCCAGGCGGCCTACAACGTGGGCCCGCTGCACTCAGCCGGAGACGATGGCCGCGGTCAGACGATCGCGATCGTCGACTCCTACGGCAGCGACACCATGGCCCACGACCTGCACGTATTCGACCAGGCGTTCAACCTCGCAGCCATGTGCGGGGAAGAGAACGTCAGCTGCGCACCCGGCATGCCGACCTTCAGCGAGCTTCATCTGCAGGGCTCGCCCGCCACCAAGGCGCCGCCGTCCACGAGTAAATCCCCTGGGCAGGAGGACAAGAGCGCGTGGGCACTGGAGGTGGCTCTCGACGTCGAGACCGCCCACGCCATGGCACCAGGCGCCAACATCCTGCTGGTCACCACCCCCACCGCCGAGACCCTCGGGGTGCAGGGTCTCCCTCAGATGATGGCCGCCGAGCAGTACGTCGTCGAGCACCACCTCGCGACCGTCATCTCCCAGTCGTTCGCCTCCGCGGAGGGCGCCTTCGGCAGCGCCCGATCGCTGGAGAACCTGCGCTACGCCTACAAGTCGGCGGCACAGAACGGCGTCACCGTACTCGGCTCGTCGGGTGACGATGGAAGCGCCGGTTCGGCCAAGACGCCTGTGGGCAAAGGCGGGACCACGCTCACCGGTCCCGCCGTCGAGTGGCCCGCGTCCGACCCGCTGGTCACCGGTGTCGGCGGCACGGACCTGTGCACCGACCCGGGTGCCACCAACGGCAGGGTCGTGGACAGCGCCTCCCCGCCGGGGGCCTGTCAGAAGGCCGCCGGCCAGTCGGAGATCGGCTGGATCGGCTCCGGCGGCGGCTACAGCAGCGTCTTCGCCAAGCCGGACTACCAGTCGGGCGCGATGCCGGCCGGCAGCACCTCCATCGGTGCGACACGCGGCGTTCCGGACGTCTCCCTGCAGGCGAGCCCCTCCACGGGAGCGCTGGTGTACCTGTCCCTCCCGCCCGACGGCCAGAGCGGGCTGAAGTGTGGCAGCACACCGTGCAGCACGGGCTGGTACGACATCGGCGGCACGTCGTTGGCATGTCCCCAGTGGGCGGGCCTGGTCTCCCTCGCCGACCAGATCAACGGCGGTGGACTCGGACTCATCAACCCGACTCTGTACAAGCTCGCGTCGGACCCGGCCACATACGCGGCGGACTTCAACGACATCACCGTGGGCAACAACACCGCCGAAGCCTCGGTCCCGGGCTACTCGGCCACCACAGGGTGGGACCCCGTCACCGGACTGGGCACGCCGAATGCGGCGAAGCTCCTACCCGACCTCGTCAGTGCCGTGCACAGCGGCTGACCCACGGAGCAGCAACCGGGCATCCCGACACCGGGATGCCCGGCAGTCGTTGGCACTGCGCCTGCCACAATCGTCATTCAGCCAGTTCACCGCCCTGTCCACGTCTGCGGCATCGTGATCGCTTGTGTTGTTGCGTCTCGCCCACCGGCCCATCACGAACGCCTTCGCCGCGTTGCGCCCGCTGCCGATGAGCGACCGCGCGCACCCCAGGGTGGGACGGGGTCGGGGACGGCGACGTACGCTGCCACTGCTGGCGGTGACGGAGACCGGTCTTGCTTTCCGGCAGGACGCCCGGCGCCGCGGCTCCACCCCGGGCTCGGCCACCCGCGGACCGTCAACCTGCGCACAGACGTCGTATGCCGGGCGCCGGATTCGTGTATACCCGCGCCTTCGTCCCGGACCGGCTCACCGCCACCATCACAGCACTCAGCCTCGGCCACCGGGCGCCGACCGCGTCGCCCGTCAATCGATCAAGGAATGCGAACGGCGTACTGCCCGCGTACGGGGTCTTCCTCGACCCGTCCAAGACAGTGCCACTGACACTGACCGCGGCCGCCGCAGTGGTCGTCCTCGCCGAGCAGTGACGCGGGGAGAGGCCCTTGGGCTGAGTTCCCCGTCGGCCGATGCAACTCGTTCCCCCTGTTTCCCCCAAGTTTGCATCTGTGCTCTGGACACTTGTCTACCCCTCAGTAAGGTTGCCCCGGCGGACGCGCCCGGCCCTCGGGCGTGACACTCAATTGCCGCCGTGGACAGGGGGATTCATGAGCGGGATGAGCCGTCGCCGGTTCGTGTCGGGAGCATCCGCGGCAGCCGCAGGAGCCGCCCTGTGGCCGCTGCTGACGCCGGGCAGCGCGCGTGCT